>JBMFXK010000433.1:0-2694 GCA_049964315.1 Clostridia bacterium
CCGGGCCGCGACTCCGAACGGCCAAGGCGCGTCGCCAACGTCTCCAGCACCTCGGTGACCGGCACCAGCCCGGATCGTGCGAGCAGGATCGCGGCGTAATAATCGGTGCCCCCCTCCATCAGCCAGAGGGTTTCGGTGTAGACCTCATGCTGGTAATCGAACGGGCCGAGCGCGGCGGGATGGATCTGCTTCACATTCCAAAGGTGGAAGTATTCGTGGGCGACGAGTCCCAGAAACCGCCGATGCGCCTCTTGGGGAGAGCCGCCGAAGCGTGGGAACTGCAGGCTCGTGGAGGCACGATGCTCGAGGCCGCCGCCTCCCTTTCCGGTCTGGTGAATGAGAAAGACGTAGCGGGGGTAGGGAAGCGGGCGCCCGAACACGCTGCGCGCGGCTTCCACCAGCGACGGCAAGTCCTCCGCCATCCGGTCGAGGTCCAGCGATCCGGCGCCGCACAACACCATATCGTGGGGGACGCCGTCCAGCATGGCGGTCCTTGCCTGGGGGGTGCCAAGCTCAATGGGGGAGTCGATGAGTTCGTCGATGTCCTGAAAGGCAAGACTGGCGTCGGCCGTGGCCGGCAGGGCAGAGTACACGGACCAGCCTTCGGGAAGCCCAAAGCGGATCTCACCCCCGATGGCGGTGCCGTCCTCGGGGTAGACAAAAAGGGTCGCACCGTTGATGTAGCCGTGGCGGTCGTCCAGAAAGCTGGTCCGCACGGTCAGCTCGTGTGCATATACGCTGTAGCGGACGCACACCGTGCTTCCGCCGGAATCCAGCACCCAGGTGGTCTTGTCCCGCTTGTGAACGCGGGCCGGGGCGCCGTCCACGTCGGCGGTCACCCGGGTGACGAAGCCGGCGTACTCGCGGCGCACGTATGAGCCTGGCGTCCACACCGGCAGCACCCACACGCGCCCCCCCGCCTCACGCTCGAGACGGGCCTCAACATGATACAAGTGGGCGTGGGCATCGACCCGGACTGTGTAGTAAAGCGGCACCCCCTCAACTCCCCCCCGGCCGTCGGCACCGACCGTGCTTATCACCCCAACATAGAACGGGTGCGGACGGCCGTAAAGCCGCTCCTTTCCGCGTCTTCGGGCAAGATGCTACACTGGCAATTGCCGGATCGTCGCGGTCGAGCGGACAGACGCGTCCGCCGGATCGAAGTTTCCGGGGTCCGGTGGAAAGGAGCGACGCGATGGCTGTTCGAGAGGTCGTACGCCCGACGTTAGACGACCTGCCGCTCAGTCCCGGCAAGAAAGCCCGGCTCTACCGTCTCCTCTACCAATACGGCCCGGCCAACGGGACATTGCTCGTCCTGCCCATCGACCAGGGCCTGGAGCATGGCCCCCGCGACTTTCTGGAGGCTCCTGAAAGCGCGGATCCCGAGTTTCAGTTCAGTCTGGCCGCCGAGGGCCGGTACTCGGCGATCGCCTGCCAGATCGGGCTCGCCGAGAAGTACTATCCCCGGTACGCCGGCCAGGTGCCGCTGATTTTGAAGTTGAACGGCAAGACCGAAATTCCCTCCGATGCGGCGCCGCTGTCCCCTGTCATCGCCAGCGTGGAAGACGCGGTGCGCCTGGGCGCCGACGCGGTCGGGTACACGCTCTACGTCGGCTCTCCCCAGCAGGACCGGGACTTTGTGCAGTTTCGCGCCATCCGTCAGGAGGCGGACCGCTACGGCATGCCCGTGGTCGTCTGGTCCTATCCGCGCGGCGAGGGCATCGAGGCGCGCGGTGGCAAAGACACGGTCTACGCCGTGGATTACGCGGCGCGCGTGGCGCAGGAGCTCGGCGCCGACGTTATCAAGCTCAACGTTCCCGGGGTGGATCCCGAGAAGCTCGTCCGGGCGCCGAAGGCCTATCAGCGCCCGTGGACGCCTGACGAGGCCCTGCGGCAGGTTGTCCACTCCGCCGGCCGCTCCCTGGTCATCTTTGCGGGTGGAGAGAAGGGCAGCCACGAGCAGATGATGGCCAAGGCGCGCGACTGCATGACGGCAGGGGCGACCGGTCTCATTTTCGGCCGCAACGTCTGGCAGCGCCCTCGCGGTGAGGCGCTCTCCATCACCCAGGAGATCCACCAGCTGCTGCGGGAGTTCTAACCCCGCCGGGCACGCCCTGGGGCGAACTGGAAGGCGCGATTCCGGACACATACTGACCCCCCGAATACGCTGGATTGCGTGTTCGGGGGGTGTTTTCTTGGTGTCATCCGAGGCCAGCCTGCCGCCCCATGCAACGTGGCGTGAGATCGGGCCGCGCTGCACGGAGTCCGCCAGTTACCGTCGTTTTGTAATCCGTACGCACCTCATCGGCCCCAGAGAACGGCTGGAGAAGACGCTGCTGCCCTACCTGGACGGGATCGTACGTCGCGGTGACACCCTGGCGATCAGCGAAAAGACGGTCGCGATCGCGGAGGGGCGGGCGGTGCTGCTGGACAGCATCAGGCCGCGGCCCCTGGCCCGGCTCCTGGCCCGGCATGTGCGCGAGCTCGGCCACGGAATCGGATTCCGTCGTCCCGAAACCATGGAGGCGGCATTGCGCGAGGCCGGCGCGCTGCGCATCCTGCTGGCCGCGGCGGTGGCGGCGGTCGGGCGCCCGCTCGGACGTTCGGGGGACTTTTACCGGATCGCGGGCCGGCGCATTGCCGCCATCGATGGCCCCGGACTGACCACGATTCCTCCCTATGATCGATATGTCG
>JBMFXK010000434.1:0-2684 GCA_049964315.1 Clostridia bacterium
AGACCCCGCCGGAGGCCTCATCCGATGCCGTTAGTTAAGAATGGCTCTACTAGTTCACGCACGGCCGCGCTGTGGTCCGAGGCATACATGACACCGAACAAGGACGCAATCACGTCGAAGACCGTATCCTTGGCGTTCAGGGCCGCAAAATTGCCCTCCCGCCACTCCGAATCGTGAGTGTCCAGCGCACGGGCCCGTTCCAAGAGCGCGGCTTCGATGTCCAGTCCGACCGCGCGGGCGCCGAGTCCAGCGGCTATCCGCGCGAAGGTTCCCGTCCCACGTCCCACACCCGCATGCCTGGCTGCTGCTGACGAGCTGGGCCGCTCGTCGCGCAACGGGCTCCAGCCCCGCAGACATTGGCGGATAGTCACCGAGCCCCCACGTTGTCTTTGCGGCAGCCATCATGCCTCCTCCGAGCCGGACAGGAGGTCGTTCGCCCCGGGGCACTCCTTGAGTGAATTCTGGCATGGCGCGAACAGTCCGGTGCACACGCCCCGATAGCGTCGTCGAGCAGATTCCTTCTGGTGCTCTGCTACAGGTCATATCGCCCCGCCTGGCGAGAACCGTCCCATGCCCCCACCCATGAATTCTGGCTGCGCAGAGTGTCATGAGGACAAGGGCGGACCCGGGAGCCGGCCGGGGATTCCCTCTCCCGATCGGAGGGGTGTCTCAGGCAAGGGAGCGGTAGATGTCTGCGGTCGAGGCGGCCTTCTCCGCAATCTGGCACGGCGGTCGAGATGGGCCTCCTGTACCACGGGTCCGAGATGATTCCGCCTCTCCTGGTCGTGGGCGTCGGCTACCGGGCGAAAGATTTCGGCCAGACGCTGGAGCCGCAAACCCGCGACCTCACTCCGCCCCCGCCAGTGGACGGGCATGGGGGCGTGGCTCCGGCCTTCCTCGCCTTCCTGGACGAGAAGTGGAGGCCCTTCCTGGGTGATCGGTAGAGGGTGGGATCGGCGGAGTATACGCTGGTCGGCAACTCCCCCGGGGGCCTCTTCGCAACCTGGACCCTATTGACCAAGCCGGAGACATTTACCGGGTACGGCGTCGGGAGTCGAGCCTGCTGGTGGGGAGATCGAACCATTCTGAAGGCGGAATCGCAGTACGCCGCGGCCCATGACGATTTACCGGCCCGCGTCTTCATCGGCATCGGTGCGATGGAGAATCCTGCCGGCAATCGCCACGCGATAAAGTGGCCGCCGGAAGACAAGCGGCCTGCGGCTTACGTCGAGGCGGAAGCACGCACCACCGACATGGTGGCAGTTGCGGCGCTGGGCCAGTCGACTCAACCGGCGCCACCACCCCAGCCTCAAGTTCGAGCACAGAACCTTCGCCGGCGAGTACCACCTGACGTTGGGAGAGCTGAATCTGTCCTGGGCCCTGCGATCCCTCTGCGACACCCCTCGGTAACACTGGGCCAAAGGAGAAGATTAACGAAGGACGAGGCGATCACCCGCACTCTCTGGGCGTGATGGCGGCAGTCATCCGCCCTGAGGGTGCCCTCTGCCGCATGGAGCCGCAACGTCCACCCTGCCGTCAGGGACCGAACCGTCATTGCGCCGGGGAGGTCTCTTTGCGTAAGCGGCTGGACTGTGGACGGCAAACCGCGAGCGCGTGCCGCCCTGGGCACGCGCTCGTCCTAGCCTGTTTTCGGATCAGGCGTGACTTGGAGTCTTCAGGTACTGGTCAAACCAGCTGAGGGTCCGGCGGTGAAGGTCCGTCAGGGTGTTCAGCCGCCCGGAGAAGAAGAGGCTCACATGACCCTCGCCGGGGTACTCCACCCAGGTGACGGTTTTCTTCTGCCAGCGCAGGGCCACGAACCACATTTCGGCCTCGTACGGGGGGCAGGTTCGGTCATCGCTGCCGTGCAAGATGAGCACGGGGCATTGCACCCGATCCACATGGGTGATGGGAGAGTGCTCGCGGTAGTACTCCGGGATTGCCCAGGGGGGCCCTCCCATGTCGGTCTGGATAGACTCCCAGTGATCGATGCCATAGGCCAGCGTGGCGAGATGGGAGACGGTAGCGATGGTGACCGCCGCCTGCTGGGCGTCCGGATGACGTGTCACCATCCAGTTGCTCATGAAACCCCCGTAGCTTCCGCCATAGACGCCCACACGTCCCCGGGCGGCGACACCGGTGTCGATGAGGTGCTCAATCAGGGCGGCGCCGTCTTCGCCCTCTTTCGGGCCCCAGTTGGCGTGGACCAGATTGGCGAATTCCTGCCCGTACCCGCCGCTGCCCCGGAAGTTGGGTGCGGCCACCGCATAGCCCTGGGTCACCGGCATCGCGATAAGCGACTGGAAATACGGCCCCACCGCCCCGTGTGGTCCGCCATGGAAGAAGATGAGGGTGGGGTGCGGGCCGTCACCGGCCGGCTCCCAGACCCAGTTCTCAACGGGTCCGTCCACGGTGTGAAGGGTCACCAGCTTGGGAGTGGGAACAGGGCGGCGTTCGCGGAGCCACGGATTGAGATCGGTCACCACCGTTATCGCACCCGTCTGCAGGTTGAACCGGCACACCTCGGCCGGACGGTCGGGGAGGAAGGCCAGGCCAGCCCCGTTCACCCCGTCCGGTCCGACGGTGGGAACCGCCGCGTGGGTCAGGAGCGACGTGGTGCGGCCATCCAGATCGCTGGCCAGAAGAGTCATCTTGCCACCGAGACTCGCAAACCAGATGAAGCG
>JBMFXK010000435.1:0-2674 GCA_049964315.1 Clostridia bacterium
GTGAACGGCGAGCCCGTGCTGACGGAAAGCGTCCTGGAACATCTGAGTGGCTATCGGGGGTCGCGCCCCGTCCGTATCGGCAACGCCGCCTACCGCCAACGCCAGCACGACGTGTTTGGGGAGGTCGTAGACAGCGCGTTCCTCTTCTACCATGAGCTCCATGGCGCCGGTCGGTTCGGTGAAGCCCTGCAAGGGGAGCCGTGGGAGCTCCTCAGGCGTCTGGTGGACTACGTGGCCCGGCACTGGCGGGAACCCGACCACGGCATCTGGGAGATGCGCGGGCCTCCACGGCAGTTCGTCCATTCGAAACTTCTGTGCTGGGTGGCGTTGGATCGCGGGATTCAGCTGGCCGAGGCCCACGGCCTGCCAGCCCCCGTGCGAAGCTGGCGGCGGGAGCGGAGCCGTCTGCGACGGACCATCCTGCATCGGGGCTACTCGCGCAGGCTGGGCGCGTTTACCCAGACACTGGACGGCCAGGATCTGGATGCCAGCCTGCTGGCCGTGCCGGTTGTGGGATTTCTGCCCGGCACCGACACCCGTGTGCTGGGTACGGTGGCGGCTGTGGAGCGTCAGCTCGGTGATGCGAAGGGACTGGTCCGCCGATACCGTTCACATGACACCCTGGTGGGGGATGAGGGCGCCTTTCTGGTCTGCAGTTTCTGGCTGGTGAACGCGCTGGTCCTGGGCGGCCGGGTGGAGGAGGGGCGGGCCCTGTTCGAAGCGGCGCTTGGTCGCGCCAATGACGTCGGCCTCTTCTCCGAGGAAGTGGATCCGGCCACAGGCGAGTTCCTGGGAAACTTTCCCCAGGGATTCACCCACATCGCCGTCATCCGTTCCGCCCTCTTTCTCGAGGCTGCCGAGCGCGGCGATTTGCAGCCGGATCCGGAGTGCCCGCTGTCTGGCAGAGCGGCCCCATGAACGGTGGACGCGCGTTTGTCGTGGACACCGCTCAAGAATTGGGGAGCACCTCCCAGTTGCGGCCGCCACTGGCGCTGGTCAGGATGGCACCGGCCAGGGTGACGAGATAGAGCCGTCGCCCGACCACCGTCAGGCTCTTCGGGTACGCGCCGGGCAGCCGGATGAGGCTCCATGTCCTGCCGCCGTTGCGCGTGGCGAGAACGCCAGTGCGGGTGAGGACAAATCCGCGCGCCGCGGTCACGAAATCCAGGCTTAACGGGTTGTCGGCCGGCGGGATGCGGCCAACGGTGACCCATCGCCGGCCCCCGTCAGCCGTACGCAGAATGCGAACCGTCCAGTCCCGGATAGGTCCGTACTTGCGGCCGTCCAATGCCCATCCCGCCTGTGGGGTGACAAAGTCGGCGACAAAGACTCCGGTGGGAAACGCCGCGACACGGTGCCATCCCCGTGACGCCCGTGAGGTGACCCATAGGGACTGGCCGTCGTAGATCCAACCGCGGCGGGCGCTGTTGTAGCCTACGGTAAAGACCATGCCTCCGCCGGCCACGACCCGGCGGGGCACAGGCACCGAAACCCACGTCCTGCCACCATTTGTGGTCTTCCAGGCGGAACCCTGGTCGGACACCACCATGCCGTTCCCGGGCGCCCAGATGTCAAGAGCAGCGATCGATCCAAACCGATGCGCAGAGGGAGACCATGTGCGGCCGGCGTCCGTCGTGATCCAGAGGGTGGAAGGCGCCGCCTGTGCGGTCATCCAGCCATACCCATCCCGCGTGAAGGCGGCCAAAGCTGCCGGACCCGGCGACAGTGGCCACTGACGGGTCCAAAGGCGGCCGCCGTCCTCGGTGCGAAAGATCCCGTCGTTACTGGCAATCCATCCGATCTGACTGCTGATAAACGAGGTTTGAGCGACCGCGGCGTCACTTCCCTCGCCGAAGGGGAGGGGAGTGCCGGGCATCCAGGTGACGCCGGCATTGACCGACTGCTGAATCTGCCGCCGGTCGAACCTCCAGGCCGTTGCGGGGCCGAGAAAGGCCGCAGGATCAAGCCCCCGGCCCATAGCGTTGCAACTCATAGCGCAGCCGGCGTTTCCCCACGCGTACGTCCAGTGCTGCCCTCCGTCGTCGGTGTAGAACATGCCAGTCGAAAGCCACCCGCCGTCGAAGGCGGCCAGCCACCCTGTTGTGGGGCTGGTGAACGCGACCGTGCTCCCGCCCGTGAGGGACGGCTGGAAGGTGGCGCCCGCGTTCATGGTGGCCAGGTAGGCCCGGTAGGCGGCGGCGAATCCCGGCGCTGTCCGGCCGGATAACACAACGGTCCATCTCACGCCGCCATCCAGGCTGCGCTCGACGATCGGCCCGGAGGCGGTAACCCCAGAGGTAAACCAGGTGGCCGACCCAGCGTAAGACACGGACGTGAAGCGGATACCGGAAGTCGGCAGGACAGGACTCCAGGCGAGGCCTCCATCTCGGGTTACCAGAACGCGTCCGTTGACCGTGGACAGGCCAAGGGACGGAGACTCAAAGGCGACGGATGTGAATGACGCTTCGGAAGCCACATTCCAGTGTTGGCCGCCGTCTACCGTGCGCCACAGGGTTTCAGAGTTCCAGGCGAAGCCATCTTCGCCATCCACAAACTGCAGCCTGGCCATCGTATATTGATCGCTTCCGGGTACGGCACCCTCACGGGCCCAGTGCACCCCGTCCCGTGTGACCAGCGTCTGCAGACCCGCCCCGGTTTGAACCAGCGCGACCAC
>JBMFXK010000436.1:0-2664 GCA_049964315.1 Clostridia bacterium
CCGCGCATGATGACGGAATGGGCCCACGGGCGGACGGGGATTGACATTCATCCCGCGGCTACGATCGGGCCCCGCTTCTTCATCGATCACGGCACCGGCGTGGTCATCGGTGAGACGACGGTCATTGGCGCCGGCGTCACGCTTTACCAGGGCGTGACGCTCGGCGCCCTCAACTTTCCCCGCGACGACGACGGCAACATCGTGCGCGGCCAGAAGCGCCACCCCACCATCGAAGACGGGGTGGTGATTTATGCGGAGGCCACGATCCTGGGAGGCGAGACCGTGGTGGGGGCTCAGTCCGAAATAGGCGGCAACGTCTGGCTTACGCATGGGGTGCCCCCGAAGAGCCGCGTGGTCGCTCCCGCCCAGTTGGAACTGCGTCAGCCGCGTGCTCCCTCCGACGGGTGACGGGATGGCGTCCTTGGCACACCCTGTGATGCGGGGTGGATGCGAGAGGGACGGGAAGGGTGAGATCGGGCGCGACCGATAAGACAGACGACATAGACGAGATAGGCAAGATAGGCAAGATAGGCAAGATAGGCAAGATAGGAAGGAAGCGAACGGACGCATGCGGTTGCATGACGAAAAGCCGTCGGTGATTGACCGGCCCACGAGCTACGCCATAGACCTCGTCATCTGGCACCCGCGGGTGCGTGATGACAAGCCGCTCACCGACTTTCTGCGGCGGTACGAGCTCGGCGAGCGGTCGCAGACCGTGGTGTGGCTCGACAAATTTACCGTGCGGCTCACGATGTGGCGCCACCGCTATCTGGCGAAGCTCGACGACGAGGAGTGGGACGAGGCCTCCCGGGCAGTGATGGATTTTCTCACCGAGGTCAACACCCACTACCGCCCGCGCTCGATCGATTACGACACGCGAGCGTTCACTGTCGGCCTTCATCAAAAGGCCCGTCGCCGGCGCATGTCGGTGAGCCACGTGCCCGAGGGGCGGCCTGCCAGCGCGACGCCGGTATGGTGGGTGCTCACCTTCTGAGGGGCACCCGCCGTAGGGGACGACGATGGAATGGAAGGGATGAGTCAACCGTGATCGAGATTGGCCGGATCGAGGGGGCCCGGGAGCGGATCGCGGGCATCCTGGTGGAGACGCCTGTCGTCGAAAGCCGCTCCTTAGGCGAGATGGCGGGCGGGCGTCTCTACTTGAAGGCGGAGAACCTGCAGAAAACGGGAAGCTTCAAAGCGCGCGGGGCGGTAAACCGCATCCGGCTGGCGGCGGAGGCGGGATCCCTGGCCGGGGTGGTGACCGGGTCTTCTGGCAATCATGGCCAGGCGGTGGCCTTTGCCGCTGCCAGGGTCGGCGTGCCCGCGTACATCGTCGTCCCCACGGACGCGACCCAGGCCAAGGTCGACGGGGCCCGCGCCTACCGCGCCGAGGTGGAGTTCTGCGGCACCACCAGCCGCGAGCGCCTGACGCGGGCGGCCGAGGTGGCCGAGGAGCGTGGATACCTGATGGTGCCGCCGTACGACGATCCCGAAATCATGGCGGGCCAGGGCACCATTGGCCTGGAACTGCTGGAGCAGGTGCCGGACGTCGACACCGTCCTGGTTCCCATCGGCGGCGGTGGACTCATCTCGGGCATCGTGTCGGCGATCAAGGCCCGGCGCCCGTCCGTGCGCGTCATCGGAGTGGAGCCGGCCGGCGCGTGCGCCGCGTTCCTCTCCCATCAGGCCGGACGGCGGGTGGAGATTCCGGCCGGCCTCACGATTGCCGACGGACTGCGCACGGTCATTCCCGGCGCGCTGACCTTCCCCATCATTGAGGAGGCGGTGGACCAGCTGGTCACCGTCTCGGACGAGGAGATCCGCCACGCCATGCGCGCCATCTTCACCCGTGCCAAGATGGTCGTAGAGCCATCCGGAGCGTGCGCCGCCGCGTATGCGCTCCGGGAGTCGCAGCCGTTGGCCGGAAACACGGTAGTCGCCGTGATGTCGGGCGGCAACGTCGACGTGACGGCGCTGGCATCACTCCTGCAATCCTCCGCATAAGCCCGGGTACGACAGCCATCCTAGCCTTACCGAGACTCGGGAGGCGACACGCGAAGGATGGACGGGATAGACGGGATAGACGGGATAGACGGGACGGACACGAGCGGGCAGGACCGGTGCCACTGCGGAGAGACAGCCATGTTCTCCTGCGCGGACTGCAGCGCCGGCGCCTGCGCCCGCCACTACTGCGCAGGGTGCGGCCGCTGTGACCAGCACTGCGTGTGCGGATATCGATTCTGGGTACCCTTCGACTTTTAGGAGCGGCCGATTCCCGCAAAATCCGCAGGAATCCACCCGATTCCGGCGTGATTCTCCTCAGCTCTACCCTTTCGCCGCCGATTTCGCCATGGCATCGTTCCGCGGCCGCGTGCTAAGGTGGCAATGAACGTGAGCAAGCTCGCGCGTACAACGAGCAGGGCGAAATACGGCGTGCACCGTGTACGATGGTAGCCTGGGCGCGTGAAGCCGGGGAGGAATCCGACGGATGAGAGTGGTCGTCAGCGTGGTCGTCGTCATTTTGATCCTGGCTCTGGTCCAATGGTTCCGCCCACTGCCGCCCGCCACCGTACATGCGGCCCTGCCCACCACCTACACCTTTCCCGGAACGCTTCCCACGCTGCCGTTTCCGACTCAGGGAGAGGCGGCGGTGGCTGTGGCGGG
>JBMFXK010000437.1:0-2657 GCA_049964315.1 Clostridia bacterium
CCGACATGCAGCGGTCGGTGCGCGGGGAGGTGGTGAGTTCCACCTTTGACGAGCCGCCGGAGGATCACATCCGGGTGGCCGAGATGGTTTTGGAGCGGGCCAAGCGCCTGGTGGAGACCGGTCGCAACGTGGTCATCGTCCTGGATTCGATTACCCGGCTGGCGCGTGCCTACAATCTCACCATTCCCCCGTCGGGCCGCACCCTCTCCGGCGGCATGGACCCGGCGGCGCTGCACAAGCCGAAGCGGTTTTTCGGGGCGGCGCGCAATCTCGAGCACGGCGGCAGTCTGACCATTCTGGCCACGGCGCTCGTGGAAACCGGCTCCCGCATGGACGACTTGATTTACGAGGAGTTCAAAGGCACCGGCAACATGGAGCTTCATCTGGATCGGCGGCTGGCCGAACGGCGCATCTTCCCGGCCATCGACATCAAGCGGTCGGGAACCCGCCGAGAGGAGCTCCTGCTCTCAGCCGAGGAGCTGGAGGCGATGTGGGCCATCCGCAAGGCCATTCACAAGCTCGACACGCCTGAGGCGACCGAGCTTCTGATGAGCAATCTAAAGCGCACCCGTTCGAACGCCGATTTCTTCCGGGCGTTCGCCGCGATGGTGGAGAACGGCGGATAGGCCGCTTGATGACAAGGGCTCCAGTCTGGTAGCATTGTTAGGGCTTTTTAGCCGGGGAGGGTTTTACGATGCGCGAGGAGATGCACCCCCGGTACGCCCGCACCACCATCACGTGTTCCTGCGGCGCGACCTACACCATCGGATCCACGCGGGAGAACATGCACGTGGAGGTCTGCGGCAAGTGCCACCCCGTCTATACGGGAGGTGGCCACCGGCTGGTGGACACGGGGGGCCGGGTGGAACGTTTCAAGCGGAAGTACGGCATGAAATAGCAAGACAGAGCCGTACGGCTCTGTTTTTGTTTTGGGTCCCCACCTTGCGGAAGAAAGAGGCTGTCCACGATGGACGCGCGGATGCAGCGGCGCCTGGTCGATATGGACGAGGAGCGGCGGGTGCTTGAGGAGCGCATGGCCGATGCGGCGGTGGCGGGCGACCCGTCCGAGTCCCGGCGCCTCGGACGCCGCCTCCGCCACCTCACGCCGATCCTTGACCACTATGCCGAATGGCGGCGGCTCGACCGGGAAACGGCCGACCTTCGCAGGTTGCTGCGCGACGAGGCGGATGACGACGTGAAAGCCCTGGTGGAGGAGGAGCTGGACGAGCTGCGCGTCCGGATCACCGAGATGGAGCAGGCGCTCCAGCTTGACCTCATCCCCCGCGACCCCGATGACGACAAGAACGTGCTGGTCGAGATTCGTGCCGGCGCCGGAGGGGAGGAGGCGGCACTGTTCGCCTCCGATCTCCTGCGCATGTACCTCCGCTATGCCGAGCGCCACAACTGGCGCACCGAGCTCCTGTCGGAGAGCCGGACCGACATCGGGGGCATGAAGGAAGTCATCGTGCTCATGGAAGGAGACGGGGCTTACAGCCGCTTGAAGTACGAGCGGGGCGTGCACCGCGTCCAGCGCATCCCCTCTACGGAGTCGGGCGGACGCATTCATACATCCACCGCCACGGTGGCCGTGCTGCCCGAGGTGGAGGAAGTTGAGCTGGACATTAATCCGGACGACCTGAAGGTGGAAACCATGCGCTCGGGCGGGGCCGGGGGGCAGCACGTCAACAAGACGGAGTCAGCCGTCCGCATCACCCATCTCCCCACCGGCATATCCGTACACAGCCAGGACGAGCGCTCCCAGCACAAGAACCGCGACCGGGCGATGCGGATTCTCCGGGCACGGCTGAAGGAGCGCTTTGAAGATGAACAGGCGTCGGAAGTGGCCGCCCGACGCCGCGCCCAGGTGGGAACGGGCGACCGCTCCGAGCGGGTCCGCACCTACAACTTCCCGCAGGGCCGCGTGACCGATCATCGCGTCGGCCTCACCCTGCATCGGCTGGAGAGTGTTCTCGATGGAGATCTGGACGAGCTGATCACCGCCTTGAACCATCAGGCCGAACAGGAACGTCTGCAGCAGGGTATTGAGAGTCTGGGATGACCGCAGGTGGGTGTCGTGGCACTGATGGGTGACCCTGACATTCAGGAGGCTCGGGACGCCCTGCGCCAGGCGGGCATTCCCGACCCTGAGCGCGAGGTGCTGCTGCTGCTGCAGGCGGCCACCGGTCAGGAGCGCGAGGCCCTCTACCGGGACGGCCCCGCCCTGTCGGCCGGCGCCCGGGCCAAGTTTCGAGAGTTGTTCCGCCGGCGGGCGGCGCGTGAGCCGCTGGCGTACCTGACGGGCCACCGCGAGTTCTACGGCCTCGACCTGGTGGTTTCGCCGCGTGTGCTCATCCCTCGCCCCGAGACGGAGACGCTCGTGGAGACGGCGCTTCGCGTGATACCTGATCGCCCTGGGCGGGTGGTGGACGTCGGCACCGGCTCGGGTGCCATCGCCCTCGCCCTTGCCTCCAGCGGACCGCGAAGCTGGGAGGTGGAAGCGGTCGACCTGGACCTGGGCGCGCTGGCCGTCGCGCGCGCCAATCGCGCCCGGCTGGGGGTGCCCATCAAAGTGTACCCGTCGGATCTGCTGACTCAGGTGGAACCGGGACTGCTCGGGGTGGTGGCGAATCTGCCGTACGTCGGGCCGGACGACGCGG
>JBMFXK010000438.1:0-2644 GCA_049964315.1 Clostridia bacterium
CTTCGCCAATGCAAGGGCGATCCCTGCCATGTGCGCGGCCAGGGATCGCCCTATCGCCTGTCAGCGATGGCGCATCAGGATAGAACGGCGTCCGCCTCACGGTAGGGAAGATGATGGGAGTCCGCCACCGCCCGGTAGGTTACCGCGCCCCGGTACACGTTGAGGCCATTCCGGAGCCCGACATCGCGATTCAGCGCTTCGGCCGCGCCGCGACCCGCCAGCGCGCGCACGTAGGGCAGGGTCACGTTCGTCAACGCCATGGTGGAGGTGCGCGGCACCGCACCCGGCATGTTGGCTACCGCGTAGTGAATGACTCCATACCGGGTATAGGTCGGCTGCGAGTGCGTCGTGATGTGGTCGATAGTCTCCACGATTCCACCCTGATCGATGGCGACGTCGACGATGACCGACCCGGGCTGCATCTCGCGCACCATCCCCTCACTCACCAGGTGCGGGGCACGGGCGCCCGGAATCAGGACCGCCCCGATGACGAGATCGGCCTCTCGGGTAGCCTCGGCAATGTTGTATTCGTTGGAGATAACGGTGCGGAGCCGTCCCTGAAACTGCTCGTCCAGTACCCGGAGCCGCTCGGCGTTGATATCGATCAATGTCACCTCGGCGCCCAAGCCCAACGCGATGCGGGCGGCATTAGTGCCCACGATGCCGCCCCCGATAATGGTCACCCGTCCGGGAAGCACACCCGGTACGCCGCCCAGCAGAACACCCCGGCCCCCGTAGGGTTCTTCCAGAAACTGCGCCCCAATCTGGGTGGCCATGCGCCCTGCGACCTCCGACATGGGGGTCAAAAGCGGCAGCGACCCGTCCCGGGCGGTGACCGTCTCATAGGCAATGGCGATGATGCCGCTCTCGATGAGGGCGAGTGTGAGCTCCCGCTCCGGAGCGAGGTGAAGGTAAGTAAACAGGATCAAATCTTGTCGGAAGAATGCATACTCGGTCGGAAGCGGTTCCTTCACCTTGACCACCAGATCGACACCGCCCCAGACGTCAGCCGCACTCTCCCGCATAGACGCACCGTTGCGTTCGTATTGTTCATCCGCAAAGCCGCTCCCGGTTCCGGCTCCGCGTTCGACCAACACTTGATGCCCGTCTGCCACGAGCACCTTGACGCCGCCTGGCGTAAGGGCCACACGATTCTCGTCCGCCTTGATCTCCTTCGGCAGTCCTATCCGCATGAAAAGGCCTCCCCGACCCGGTTTCGCCACGAATGCGGTTCAACTATATCATAGGGTCGAAGCGGCGCACCTAGATTCCAAGAGGCGCCAGCCAGTGAAGCAGCAGCGGGGTCGCCAGCACCTCCAGGGCACTGCCGAACACCACCACCAGGGCGCCGGCCAACGTGACCAGGGTGTATTCCGCAAAGCTTTCGCCCAGGTTGCTGCGGCCCCGCTCGCGCTTTAAACCCAAAAGCCGCCAGGAGAAGCCGAGCCCTCCGGCGCCGGCGGTGAGCCAGGCCGGCACCAGCACCAGGTTTGGCAGCGCGACGGCTACCACAGCGAGCCAGAACCCCGTGCCGTGCAACAGCGTCACGAAGACACCCACCGCGAAGCCCAGCACGAATCCGCGGAAGAAGAGGGCCAGAAGCACCAGCGGAAAACCGGCGACAGACACGCCCAGTACATAAATGAGGCCCAGCACTTTCAGATTCGTCAGCAGGGCCGCACCGAACAGTCCGGCGCCGATGCCTGGGGATGCGCCGACGTCGTGCAGGAAACGACTCAGGAGCAGGGCAAGGTCGGCGCGCTCGGACAGGCTTAGGACCTGCAGCGCCAGAGCTCCCACCAGGCTTCCCAGCACGAAGGCGGTCAGCACCAGGGCGGCAAACGTCTGGTGGCGTGACCACCACCGCGAGAACGGCTCCTGGGCGGCCTCCAGCATGCGTCACCCCCGATCCTGAATGATCCAGGATATGGGCGCCCGGCATGCGCTATGCGGACGTGCCCTCGTCTCGACGGAGCCACCAGCTGGCACCGGTGTGGAGGAGGCCGTTCAGGGGCGCCGCCGCCTGATCAGACAAGAGGGTGCGCACCTGGCTGGCCGTCAGGAGGATCACCTCCATCTCCTCGCCCGCATCCGGGTGAGGCGGACCTGGAAGAGGGTCCGGCGCCCAGAAGAAACTCACCACTTCCGAGGTGTAGCCGGGACTGGGGTAGATATCAAGGAGGTGCATAAGGGTTTGTGCCACATAGCCGGTCTCTTCTGACAACTCCCGGCAGGCTGCCTGCTCCGGCGTCTCCCCGGGGTCCACCTTTCCGGCCGGAAGCTCATCAAGTATGCGGCCCACGGCCGGGCGCTCCTGACGCACCACCACCAGCTTGGCGTTCACTTCGGCGACGATGGCCACAGCGGGGACGCGCTCCACCACCTCGAAGTCGTGCGCCTCCCCGCCGCGGTCATTTCGGCGGACGAGGCGCACGCGAAATGCGCGGCCCGCAAAAGGCACCGCATCGGGGGACGGCGGCAGACTACTCCGTGTCACGGGGCGGCACTACCAACTCGCGGTCCCGCAGGATAATCTCGCGAAGACCGTGGCGGAACACCAGCCGGGCTTGACCGTCCTGATCCGCCACGTACAGCGCGTCCGCTCCAAATCCCATCAGCTGGGCGTCAAATCGGCTGCCATCTA
>JBMFXK010000439.1:0-2619 GCA_049964315.1 Clostridia bacterium
GTAACAGGGGGAACGACGATGGCGGACAAGGACGCGGTGTTTGACAAGGTCAAAGAGATCATCGTGGATCAGTTGGGCGTGGAAGAGGACGAAGTGACGCCACAGGCCCATTTCATCGAGGATCTGGGAGCCGATTCGCTCGACATCGTGGAACTGGTCATGGCGCTGGAAGAAGAGTTTGGGCTTGAGATTCCGGACGAAGAGGCCGAGAAGATCTCGACCGTCGGCGACGCCGTCGACTATATCCGCGAAAATTCCTGATTCGCACGTGTCAGTGCAGGGAGGATCCTTGAGCCGTAGGGCGGTGATCACCGGCCTGGGGGCCGTTACTCCGGTGGGCACCGGGCGTGATGCCTTTTGGGAAGGACTGCTCGCGGCCAAGAGCGGCGTACGGCCGATCTACCAGTTCGACGCCAGCAGCTTTCCCACGCGCTTTGCGGCCAGCATTCCCGACTTCGATCCCCTCCAGTACGTGGACCGTAAAGAGATGCGGCACATGGACCGCTTCACCCAGCTCGGCATGGGCGCGGCCATCCTGGCTTGGGCCGATTCGGGTCTGACCAGCGTGGAGCCGGAGCGGGTGGGGGTCATGGTGGGGACCGGCATCGGCGGTATGGGAACCCTTGTCAACCAGCTAGAGGTGTTGAACGAACGCGGTCCGTCTCGTGTCAGCCCTTATTTCATCCCTATGATGATCGGCAACATTCTGGCCGGGCACATTGCCATCCGATTCAACCTCACCGGGCCCAATGTCACCACGACGACCGCCTGCGCCTCCTCCGGCCACGCGCTGGGGGAGGCCCTGCGTGCCATCCAGCAGGATGAGGCGGATGTGGTCCTGGCCGGAGGGACGGAAGCGGTGCTGCTGCCCGTGGCTCTCGCCGGTTTCTGCAGCATGCGCGCGCTGTCCACCCGCAACGATGACTACGAGCATGCGTCACGCCCCTTCGACCGCGATCGGGACGGGTTCGTCATGGGGGAGGGCGCCGGGTTCCTGGTGGTGGAGGAGTGGGAGCACGCCAAGCGGCGCGGCGCCCCCATCTTTGCGGAGCTGGTGGGTTTTGGGCGCTCGGCCGACGCCTTTCATATTGTCGAGCCCCACCCCGATGGCACGGGAGCCACCCTGGCGATGGAGCGTGCGCTGGCAGACGCCGGCCTCGCCCCGGAGGACATCGACTACATCAACGCCCACGGTACGTCGACGCCGCTGGGTGACGCGTCGGAGACGGGCGCCATCAAGCGCGTGTTCGGCGACCATGCGTACCGGCTGTCGATTTCATCCACGAAGTCCGTCACTGGGCATCTCCTGGGTGCTGCGGGTGCCGTGGAGGCCATCGCCACTGTGCTGGCCATCCGTCATCAGATGGTGCCGCCTACGGCGAACCTCGAGCATCCCGATCCGGCACTGGATCTCGACTTCACGCCCCTGCATGCCCGTCCCCGCTCCATTCGCGCCGCCCTGTCCAACGCGTTTGGGTTTGGCGGCCATAACGCCTGCCTCGCATTCCTGGCCTACCAGGATGACCCGGTCGCTTAGCGAGTGGGTCCCGGACCCTGCACTCCTGCACGAGGCGCTGACCCACTCCTCCTACGTGTCTGAGCACAGGCGCAGCGCATTTAATGAACGCCTCGAGTTTCTCGGCGACGCCGTGGTGGGTCTGGTGGTGGCGGAGGCTCTCTACACCCGGCATCCGGATTGGGACGAGGGACGCCTCACGCGGGCTCGTGCCCGCGTGGTGTCCCAGGCGGGACTGGTCCAGGCCGGGCGCCGACTCAACCTGGGAGCGCAGCTGCGGCTGGGTAAGGGCGAAGAGCAGTCGGGCGGACGTGACAAGCCCTCCCTCCTCGCCGACGCAATGGAGGCGGTGGCGGGGGCCTCGTTTCTGGCCGCGGGACTCCCGGTGGCCCGGGATCTGGTCCTCACCGCGCTGGGTGACGTATTGGACAGCCCGGAAACGGAAGCGGCCCGGCGCGACCCCAAGACGAGGCTTGCCGAGCGTCTTATTAAAGAGGGGCTTGAACCCGCCTACACGGTGGTGGCCGAGTCCGGACCCGACCACCAGAAGTCGTTCACCGTCCGTGTAGAGGCGGGGCCGTGCCGCGCGGCGGAAGGTCAGGGGCGGAGCAAGCGCGAGGCCGAGCAGCGGGCGGCGGAATCGCTGTTGAGGTCTATGGGCGACTGAACGGGAGAAAGAGGGCCCGGGCTCTAGCCCGGGCCTCTTCGTGTCCCATGTGCAGCCTAAGGCGGTGGTGGTGGACTCGGGGGCCCGGAACTCGAGGGCGGCGCTGTCGAACTGCTGCTGCTCGAGGTGCTGGGCGGACTACTGCTTGATAACGCACTGCTCGAAGATGTTGATGAGCTGGGCGGCCCCGGTGTGCACGTCTGAGTCGGTGGCCACAAGGCGCTGTCAATGGGCCTGGGCATGCCCAGACTGGCCTGATAGTCGGTTTCAGGGCGCAGGAACACCTGGCTCAGCGGGGCACCGCAGCCGGGTGCCCACAGCTGGCTCGGGTTTCCCGCCACGACCTGGGCCTGAAGCCAGGTGTCGCCCGTCTGGGTGGGCTGGGTGCCCTGGATGAACGGGGCCGACTGGATGGCGTAACCGGGGGTGTTGGGCC
>JBMFXK010000440.1:0-2614 GCA_049964315.1 Clostridia bacterium
GAGCGGCCCCACTCTAAAAACCCGGCTGACGCTGGCCTGACGTGCGGAAGGTAGGGTTCACCACCCCGTGACGGTCAAGGTGTATGAGGATGCGGGCCACGCGTTCTTTGCAGACTACCGGCCCACGTACCGGGAGCGGGCCGCGTTCGAGTTGTGGGACGACGCCACGCGCTTCCTGGACACCCAACTCGGATCCTGACACCGGGCCGCGAGGCCGACATCCCCGGGGGCCCCCCAAGCCCCCGGGGGCGCTTTTATTTACGGCCTGTCAAGCCAGCGGGTCGATGCCGGCCTCCCGGATGAGGCCTGACACGCGCGGGACGTCGGTGGCCAGGAGCTCGCGCAGGCGGGCCAGTCCGCGATCCGCGTCCTCGGCCAGCTGCCGATACACCGCAAAGCACTGGGCCGGGGGGCGTGCATCCCCATAGGACACGGTGGACTGCAGCGAGGCCAGCTTGCTGTTCACCTGGGGCGGATAGTTGAAGGAGTCGGCCCGGCTCCGCCCGCGAGACTCGACCAGCTGCCCCTCGGCCCCGAACAGGGTGTCGTGGAGTGAACGGGCGGCGTCTGCGACCGTGGCGGCACCGTTCCGCCGCAGCGTCTCTTCCCACCCACTGAGGGCCTGTCGGATCCGGCGGCTGTCGGCGACGGCCTGATGCACTTCCGAAAGCTTGTCCCGGATGGCCAGCAGAAGGTCAAACTGGGCCCGGAAATCCTCGTCCCGCACTTGCGAGCCAGGATGCGGGCGAACCTCGAACGAGGCCTCTTGACGCTCTTCACCGTGCTCCAGGATGACCCGGTATGATCCGGGCACCACCTGAGGGCCGTCAAGGCCCCCACCCCAGTAGGGCGAAAGCGGTGCGCTGTCGGGCAGCAGGGTGGCGCCGCGCACGCGGAGGTCCCACAGGAACCGGTGATATCCGGACTTCGCGCTCAGCGAGGGTTCGCCTTCCTGGGGCGCGTCACTCGCGAAACGCCGGATCTCGTTGCCGTCCGCATCCTCAATCTGCAGGAGGAGCGGTGTTTCCTCGCCCTCCGGGATGCGGTAATCAACCTGCAGGCCAAATGGGGGGTTGGGCGCCGCGGTGAGGGGCACCGGCACCAGGCGGCCATCGGCGTCCACGCGCAGCTCGGCGATGGCATCGCCATGGGTCGCGTGCAGGTAAGTACGCTCGCCCGCGTGTGCGGGCGGCACCCATGCCGCGGAGCCTCGGTAGGCCGCCAGCGGCGCAGCGAGGTACAGCCTCTCGGGGTCCGATCCGGCTTCGTGGCGCACCGGCGCGAGGTTGTCCAGGACATAGAATCCGCGCCCGTGGGTGGCTGCCACCAGTGCATCGTCGTGCACAGCGAGGTCGTGCACCGGAACGACCGGAAAGCCGCCGTCAAGCGTCTCCCATCGCGCACCGCGGTCGAAGGAAACGTAGAGACCGGTCTCGGTGCCGGCATAGAGAAGCCCCTCGCGTTTCGGGTCTTCGCGCACCACGCGCGTATAGTCGTCCGGACGGATGCCGTCCACGATCCGCGTCCAGGTGCCGCCGGCATCATCGGTCCGGAACAGATAGGGGGCGGGGTCGTCAAGCTTATAGCGCGTCGCGGCGACATAGGCGGTGTCCGTCCTGTGCGGCGAGGGCTCGATGATGCTGATGAGCGCCCACTCGGGCAGCTCCGGCGGGGTGACGTCAGTCCAGGTGGCGCCGCCATCGTGGGACACATGCACCAGCCCGTCGTCGGAACCGGCCCAGTAGAGACCGGGCTGCACCGGGGACTCGGCGAATGCGAACACGGTAGCGTAATACTCCGTGGAGACATTGTCCTGAGTGATCGGACCGCCGGATGAACCCAGCGTGGCCGGGTCATGACGGGTCAGATCGGGGCTTACCGGGGTCCACTCCTGGCCACCGTCCCGGGACCGGAACACGACGTTGCCCCCCGCAAACAGGACGTCCGGATCGTGGGGAGACAGCACGATGGGAAAGGTCCACTGAAAGCGGTAGCGGAGCGCTCCGGCTCCATACCCGATGGGGTCCTCCGGCCACACCGTGATGTCCACCTGGCTTTTGGTGCGATGGTCGTAACGCGTCATGCGGGACGCGTAGCTGCCCGCGTAGACGATGTTGGGGTCGTCGGGACGAACGGCAATATAGCCGCTCTCCCCACCCCCGACCGGGTAGCAGTCGGCCAGACTGATGGTCCCCGCGTCAACCCGGCTCGGCACGGACAGGGTCGTGTTGTCTTGCTGGGCTCCGTAGACCCGATACCATTCCTGGTTGTCGGTGACGACGTGATAGAACTGTCCCGTCGGCTGGTTATACAGAGAGGACCACGTGCGGCCGTTGTTCAGGGTCACGCTGGCGCCGCCGTCGTTGCCCAGGATCATGCGATCGGGGTTGCCGGGATCGATCCAGAGGTCGTGATTGTCCCCGTAAGGGTTTGGCACTTCCTCGAAGTGCGCACCGCCGTCGTGGGACCGCCACACGCCGAGGTTCAGCACATAGACCGTCTCAGGGTCGGTGGGGTGGGCGAAGATGTGCATGTAATACCACGGGCGCTGCACCAGTTCCGGGTTGTCCGACATCCGGGTCCATCTAAGGCCCCCGTCGTCGGAACGAAAGAG
>JBMFXK010000441.1:0-2610 GCA_049964315.1 Clostridia bacterium
CCAATCATGAGAGACGCATGAAGGCCGTGGAGATGAAGGCCCACCAGTAACGCTGGCCAGGGCCGGCGACCCGGCAGGCCTGCTGGCCCGTGGACCCCGAACTCCGCTCCTTCCTGGAAGCCATGGAACAGCGTCTGATCCGGCACGCCGACGAACAGATGGCCGCCGCCCGCGAGGAAGCGATGCTGCTCACACGCGTCCAAGCCCTGGAGGAGACCAGCGCCGACCACGAGAAGCGCATCACGGCGCTGGAGCAGAGGCAGCACCACTAGAAGAGCCGACCATGTGCTCGGTGGGCTCCGGGTAGACAAACGAACGACAGCCGAGGGCCGCTGCCGAAAGGTGGCGGCCCTCGTGTTTTGCTGGGGGGATTGGCGTGCGCCGCGTGCTCACGGCGAGCCTCGTCTTAGCGTTCATCGTCTTCGGCGGCCTGCCGGTCTCCGCGAACAGCTACACCTGGGGATACACCTTCCAGCGGGACCGCGCGACGGTGGCCCCGGTGGCCCAGGACGCCGCGAACGTCCCCGAACTGGACGTCAACACGGCGATGCCCTTCATCGTGCCGCTGCCGGGTCACAGCCAGAGCAGCCCGGTCATCGTCGGCGGCACTTGGTACGAGTGGACGTACTGGAACGGCGGACAGAAGGGTGCGCTCTGGACGGGCCTCTTGGATCAGTCCAGCGGCACCAGTTCGTCGGGTACCCCGATCACGCTGCCAGGGCAGTCCAGAGCGGTGGTGACGGCGCTCCCGGGAGAACGGTTCAACGACCCGTCCGATGCGGCGGTCAGCCCCGACGGGAAGTGGGTCGCCTTCAGCGCCGGCAAGGAACTGTACTGGTGGCCGGCCGGCAATCCGGCTGCCGGGGCCGCCGCGAGCATTGCCGGCCCGAATAGGACGGCGGCCAACAGCACCAGCCCGACCATCGTGCCGGACTCCTCTGCCCCCAGCGGCTGGGATGTGTGCGACGGCAACTGGAACGGTGGCTTCGCGTGCTTTCAGGTCGCCCAGGGGAACGGCCGTGAGCAGGCCGCCATTACCGGCTATCAGGTCACGATGACCACCCCCGCAGACGGCGACGGCTACACCGCCATCACCTCCTCGGCGGCCTACGGCGGTCCCCTCCACGACCTATACTTCGGCGTGGCCTCGGCCTACGACCCCCGCGTGATGGCCCTTAATCCCCAGTCCGGCGCCTTCTACGCCATGGACGGGCGCGGCAGCGGCCACCGCGTCCAGGCCCCGATCTGGGCCTCGGTCGCCCTCGACGGCAGTGATGTCTATGCGACCGACGTGAACGGCTCCGCCTACCTCTTCAACGCGACGACGGGCGACCTGGTGCATGAGATGATCTCGTACTCATCCTCCGCCAACATCGTGTCCCCCGCCGTCAGCGGGAACTACCTGTACCTGGTGGTGAGCGCGTACGGGCTGATCTTCCGGCTGAATCGGCAGACCCTGCAGTACGCCAACTTCGCCCCTGCCCGCCTGGATAGCGTGACCCAGGCGTCGGCCATCACGGTCGTGCAGGATCAGGGCCTGCCGCCCGAACTGTTCTACGCCACAGTTGACGGTGGGGTCAGCATCGCCGTGCCCGGGCCGGCCGGACACGGCGCGCCCGCCGGCCAGTACACGATCCAGCAGATCGGGGGCTGGGCCGGGGCTCCCGCCGGAGGGGCATACAACTGGACCGCCGCCGTGGTGGACGGCCGGGACGTGATGCTGTGGAGCGACGGGGCGGCGACCACCTGGCAGCAGCAGAACGCCCCTGAAGCGGCGCCCCCCACAGGCTTCGGCGCGGTCCAGGGCGGGATTCAGATCTATCACCTGCTACCGCGGCTGACGGCCCTGGTGACCCCGACCCTGCTGACAGTGAGCCAGGGGACCGCGTACCTGGACATCCTGGCCGCGCCCGGATCCACGGTGGCGGCCTCCGGCGGCCCGTGGGGCCAGCTCAAGGTCCTGCCGGACACCTCGGGCCCCTGCCCGGCGCCCTTTGCGGCTCAGCAGGGCCCCAACTTCGGCGTGTTCCCACAGCAGGGCACGGCGCAATCCATTGGTCCGCTAGCGGGTTGCGGCCCGTTCTCGCAGTTGTCCGGAGCCCTGACGCAATACGCCCAGTCCTACGGTGGCGGGAGGCAGCCGGCGTATGCGGGCCTCGTGCCCGCGGCGTGGCAGGCCGCCGGGGTCGGATACACGGCCTGGCAGGCGGCCCTCCCCGCTCCGTCGACCGAGGGCGCGTTCCTGATCACGGTGACGGCCACACTGCCCGACGGCAACAGCAGCAGTGAGCAGGTCTGGCTGGGGACGGCGTGTCCCGCCGGATGGGGGGCAGATACCTCGGGGACCTGCACGATTAACGTGCAACCCGTGCACAGCGCCTGGGGCGACAAGTTCCCCCCGGCGGGAGACAAGTGCCCCCCGAACATCGCCCCGGGCGTCAACACCATGACGCAGCAGGAGTTCAATCTCCTCTGCATGCCCCTGGTGCCCTGGCTCACCGACCAGAACGTGATCAACTGTTACGGCTCCTGGTGGAATTGGATCAACCACTGGTACGTCAAGAAGTCTTGCGTGATGCCGGGCTACGGCAAGTATGTCGGCCCGAACGG
>JBMFXK010000442.1:0-2608 GCA_049964315.1 Clostridia bacterium
TGGGCCCTCGCCAGACCACGGCCTGGTCTTCAGGCACGAACATGCCCATCGACACCAGACGCACGCCGTGGCTCTCCCACGGTACGATTTTTTGGTCTTCGTTGACGCGTGGCTCACCGCGAACGCCGAACAGCCGGCCCTGGCTAAAGCCGTAAACGTCCACATCCATGAGGCCGACGCGGCGTCCGAGCCGCGCCAGCGCCGCGGCCAGGTTGGCGGTGACGGTGGACTTTCCCACCCCGCCCTTGCCACTCATGATGCCGATGATGGCTGTTTTGGTCGTGGGCTGGAGCAAAGCGGGGCCAGCCGCCTGACGGGGCATGACCGGAATTTCGAGGCGCTCGCGCGGCTTGGTCTCTGCCGGAGCGGCTGGGGCAGGCGATTCCTGGCCACGCAGCCGGAAGGCCGCCTGAAACGCCTGCCGGCGTTCCTCGTCATTCATGACGGAAAGGTTGACGGACACGTCGCTCACACCATCCACCCGGCCGAGGACATCTTTGATGTCAGCCTCGATGCGATGATGGAGGGGGCAGCCGGCCACGGTCAGGGCGACGTCCACGTCAACGTGCGCGTCGTTGACGCGGACGCCGCGTACCATGTGCAGGTCGACAATGCTCTGACGCAGCTCAGGATCTTGGACGGACCGCAGTGAATCCACCACGGCCGCCTCGGTCAAGGTTGCGGGCATGGGTACTCCTCTCGGGGACGGCCTTACAATCCGAGAAGCCGGCGTGCCTCGTCTGTCAATCGCTCGGGGGTCCACGGCGGCTCCCAGACCATGTCCACGTGGGCGGCCTTTACACCGTCCAGCGTCTCGATAGCCATCTCGGCCGTTCGAGAAATAGCGTCGTGCATCGGGCACATGGGAGCGGTGAGGGTCATCTTCACGTTAACCTCGTCGCCATCGACGTCTACACCGTACACCAGGCCCAGGTCCACTACGTTGATGCCAATCTCGGGGTCGTACACATTCTTCAACATGTCCAAGACTTCTGCTTCTGTCGGCATCTCCTCACCTCCCTCACGGACTATCTCCTCCTATTATAACCGCCTCCCCACAGCGCCACCGCAGATAGTACCTGAGACCGATGGCAGAACCGGCAGGCCCGCGTAAGCTACCCATCGGACACATTAGTCATGGCCGGGCCACAAAAGAAACCGTGAAACATTGCTGCGTCGAAAGTGATGTTCGACACGATTGGCCCGGTCCGCTTGAGATAGGGAGGATGCAGATGCCCACGCAGCAGTTGCATAAACCAGCTCGGACCGCACGCGAATGGGTGATATTCTCCGGAAGGCCTCAGCCCAAGCCCGTCGATCCGCGCGAGCGATGGCGGCGGGAGTGGCTGTTCGGGGGACGGTAACGTGACCTCGGAAGGCGTGCGCGTGCGTGGCGGGTCGGAGGATCCTTCTCCTGACCGCGCCGCACCGCCGCATATCGCGGGGCTTCGGCCCGGGGCAACCGATTGCCGGTCTCGCCACGGTGCACACACGTCCGGATGTACCCCCCAGCGAAGCCCATGCCATTCACCGGGCTCAAATTCACGAGTAGATCGATTCTCGAGTGCCGAGAACTATAACCGACACATAAAGCGGCTTCACAGAGCCATTGCATGCGATATTCCCAAGGCCATGACTTAGGGTCTACTAAGACGCCCCCTCTCCGTTCCCAGTGCGCCACCGCGATGGCCTGGGAGGACACATCACCGCAGAGTCCCTCGTAGAGCCAGGCGAATCGCCGCGCCAAAGCGCGCAGTGATAACTGTTTGGACACGTCCGTGTTCTGATCGGGTGGCTGCCCGCCCCGTGTACCCATGAGTGGCACGCACGAGGGGCCGGGGGGCGGGTGACCACCGGGCCGGACCCCACGATGATAGGGTGGACCGCTCCATCGCGAACGCTGTACAGCCGTCCGGACTTTGACGAAATTGGAAGGAGTATCTCTCCCATCCATCGAAGCCTTTCGCCCGACAATATGCAGAAGTTGGAAGGCGACGGCAGTGATGGTCCCGGACTGGTCCACTGTCTCGGGTGTACGGAGGGTGGCGCCCCACCAGCTCCGGCAGACACTGGAGAGACTAGGGCAGAGTGAATCACGTTTGAGGGCTCTGGTCCTGGCATCGTCCGAGGTTCTTTTTACGATGAGTCCCGACTGGAGCACAATCCTAGAGTTGTACAGGCCGGGAGTGGGGAACACCGAGTCGCCCGGGAAATCCTGGTTTCACGAGTACGTTCATCCGGATGACCAGGATTTGTTCAGAAGCGTCTGTGCTGAGGCCGTCCGGACCAAGAGTGTGTTCCATCTTGAGCATCGCGATCGCCGTAAGACTGGCGGCTGGGTGCTGACACGTGCAGTGCCCATCCTGGACGCAAACGCGGAGATTGTGGAATGGTTCGGCACCGTCCAGGACACGACCGACGCCCATCGCTACCAGGAAGCCCTCGTTGCCGCCGAGCAAGCCAGCCGGCGCAAGAGCGAGTTTCTGGCGACGCTCGCCCATGAGCTCCGGAACCCGCTGGCCGCCATTCAGCTGAGCGTCCAACTCCTGCAACGATCCGACGCCGACTCCCCGTCTCCGGTGGCCTGGGGCGTCTTGGAGCGGCAGGT
>JBMFXK010000443.1:0-2605 GCA_049964315.1 Clostridia bacterium
GCTCTTCTTGTCGGCCGGGTCTGTGGGAAGCTTCTGGCCGTCGAGCACGCCGAGGCCATTGATCGATTCGCGCCAGTTGGAGTTGGTGATGGCCTGTCCGTTGACGGTCGCGAGGACCGGGTCCGACGGTGTCTTGGCCGCAAACAGCCCGCAGCCCGAAAGGCTGACGCCGAGGACCACGGCGCCAACCAGTCCTGTCCACGCACGCTTCGTCATGGCTCGCGGTCGCCTCCTTTGATTGTCCTGTGGCTGTCCTTCGTCCGTCCATTGGCTGTCCATTGTCTCTTCATCCGGATTGCGCACCTCACACCATACCCCGAAATTGTTGGGGAATCATGCACCTTGTCCGCGTCAATCACCGCCAGCTGAACCGGAAGCTGGCCGTTCAGGGCGAATCCCCCAGAAAGGACGCGGGCCGCCTGGTCGCGAACCTGGTGCCAGACACACCCGGAGGGAAGCGATCCAGGTGAGCGAGCCCGGACGGTCACGCTGCGGATGGGTCCCCGATAACGACGCATTATATCAGGCTTATCACGATGATGAGTGGGGCGTGCCGGTTCATGACGATCGCGCCCTATTCGAGGCCCTGGTGCTGGACGGCGCGCAGGCCGGGCTCACGTGGCGGTCGATTCTGGTCCGACGACCCGACTACCGGCGCGCGTTCCACAATTTTGAGATTGATCGCGTCGCGCGCTTGACCGCAGACGATGAGGCGCGCCTGGTGCTGGATGCGGGCATCATTCGCAACCGTGCCAAGATCCGGTCGGCGGTTCAAAACGCCCGCGCGGCCCTGATCGTCACGCAGGAGTCCGGGAGCCTGGACAGGTTTTTATGGTCGTTTGTGGGCGGGGCTCCGCGGGTGAACCGGTGGAGCGACAGCCGGGACATCCCGGCAGACAGTGAAGAGTCCAAAGCCATGAGCCGCGAGCTTCGCCGGCGGAGGTTCACCTTCGTGGGACCGGTCATCTGCTATGCATTCATGCAGGCGGTGGGCATGGTGATGGACCATACTACGTCGTGCTTCCGCTACCGCGACCTCACGTCCGCGTCGGGTGTGAGCCACGCCTGAGAGGGATGGAGCCGTCCCGTCGCCGCTGCAGCAACGGGACGGCTGCGCATGGTGGGATCCTGGGATTCGCGGCCCGTTACGGCCCGCTATGGCATCGAAGCCATGTGCCGACGAGGAGAGCCGCGTGCGAGGCGTCAGTCGGATCGGCCGGTTATATCGGGACCCCGGTGCAGCGGATTGCAGTCGCGGGGTCACGGTGGACAAGTCCGGTGCGGCGACGATCCGGTCCCGAGACCGGGTCAAGTGGTCCCGCCGACGGCCGTCCTCGCCGGGGGTACTTGCAGCGGGCGACCCGTCACTGGATATGAACTGTTCATGACCCATCGCTTCTTATAACCCCCTAACCCCCATCGGGACAGCGCGCGGACCCGGGACAAACCGATCCCGGCTTGGAGGAGATCGCGCCAGATGCCGTTTCGGCAGGTCGCAGCCCATCAGGAGACACGGCCGGCCCCATCGCGGCCCGCGCGACGCCTCGGACGCAATTCGGAGGCGGCCCCTATCCCAGTTCTTAAAACTTAGGGAGAATCAATCCATGCACGCCTAAGGCGGATTGGGGGTTCAGGCCGTGCCGTGTCTTCACTAGCCATAGGACTGGCGCTCGTCTCCGCCGTCCTCCACGTCGGGTGGAATGCAGCCCTGCGGGGTGCGTCCGCCACCATCCGGTTCGTCTGGGTGGAGACGCTGGCCGGGGGCCTGGTTGGCTTTGTCCTGGTGGTGGCAACGCACGACTGGAGTCTGCATGGCGCACTGGTGTGGGCGCTCATCACGGTGGGTATTCACGTGGTGTACTTTCTAGCCCTGGTGCAGGCGTACCGGACAGGGGCCTTGTCGGTGGTGTATCCGGGCTCGCGCGGCCTGGGCGTGCTGCTGACGGTGCCCGCCGCCGCGTGGCTCCTGGCCGAAACACTGGATCCGATCGTGATTGCCGGCGTGGTGCTGGTGGGGCTGGGCCTCATGGGCGCCATCTGGCAAGACTGGGGCGCCGCTTCACGAAAGACCTATGGCTGGACCGCGCTGGTCGGTCTCACGGTCATGGCGTATTCCCTGGTGGACAGCCACGCCATGCACCTTATGCAGCCCCCGCTGTACATCACCATTCAGTTCTGGGGTACGGCATTTTTCCTGACACCACTGGCGCTGCGGGAGCCAGCTGGCGGGTCTCTCCGCACCCCGGCGCTGGCGGGACTGGCCAGCCTGCTGTCCTACGTGTTGATCCTGTACGCGTACCGTCTGGCACCGGTGGGCGCGGTCCTGGCGCTGCGCCAGCTGGCCCCTGCCCTTGCCCCCCTGGCCGCTACGCTCTGGCTTCGCGAGCGCCCCTCCTGGCAGCAGGCGCTGGGCGCCGTGGCCGTATCACTGGGCGCCATTCTCATCATCTGGGCTTAGCGATCGGGTTTGATCCCGAAATCCCTGATACTCCGCCGCACGTGCCGGTCAATCACGGCCCAGTCGGGAAACCGCATGGCCGGCCAGACGGCCGCGGGGCTCTGCGACGGGACCAGAGCTCCGACGAGAAGGGCGAGAAGCCGCCCG
>JBMFXK010000444.1:0-2602 GCA_049964315.1 Clostridia bacterium
GAGGAGGACCAGTGTGAGGATGAAGTGGGGTGCGAGCCTTCTGGCTGCGCTCGTGGTGGGACTGGCCGGTGGATACGCGATCCGGTACTTTTCGACCCCGCGGCTCCCGAGCTTCACGCTTCCGAATGGCCGCCACGTTTCCTTCAACCCCGCCGTCGGCGGTTTTCCCGGCGGTGGCTTGGGAAGCGGCCGCGGCGGCTTCGCAACGGTCGGCAAGGTGGCCGCCGTGACAGGCTCGACGCTTGAGGTGCAGGGGTCCAGCGGCCAAACCACCGTCAAGGTGGCAGGCTCTACCACCATCACCCGGACCGTGAAGGTGTCGTCATCGTCCCTTGCTTCCATGGCTGTCGGGATGTGTGTGACGGCGATCGGACCCACCAACTCCATCGGGACGGTGGCGGCCACCCGGCTGGTCCTGTCCGCCCCGGGCCCGAATGGCTGCACGGCTGCCTTCAACGGCGGATCCGGCGGATTTGGCGGAGGAGCGCCGGGGGGAGGCTAAGACCGGTCCGGAGGCTGGCCGCTCGGCGGATAGGTCAGCTTTGGGTTAGAATGGGCAGGCAATGCGTCCTGTCACGAGGGAGCGTCCTTCTATAGAGGTGGCCATGGCCGTGGCGGGAGTGAGCCGTTGAAGGCGGTGCTACCGCTCACCACAATGCCCGGTCCGACGCCGCCCGATGTCAGGGCGGCCTACCAGGCCTGCCGGCGACTCATGCGATCGCATTATGAGAACTTCATGATCGCGTCCGTCTTCACGCCCTCGAAGCTCCGGCCCGCGATGTGGGCGCTGTACGCGTACGCCCGTACCGTCGACGACCTCGGCGACGAGGCTGAAGGGGATCGCCTGGTGCTGCTGGACGGCTTCGAAGCGGACCTGCGGGCCTGTTTTGCCGGCGAACGGGAGACCGCCCTGTTTGTCGCGCTGGGCGATGCGGTCGACCGTCTCCAGCTTCCGTTGGGCCCCTTCCTCGCCCTCATCGACGCAAACCGGCGGGATCAGGATCCCACCCCTTTTGCCGACTTCGGCGCGATCGAGTCGTATTGTCAGGGCTCCGCCAACTCGGTCGGGCGTCTTGTTCTGCGGATCTTCGGTTACGACGATCCCGCCCTCGACCATCTCTCCGCCTGCACCACGACCGCACTGCAGCTGGTGAACTTTTATCAGGACCTCCGCCATGACGCGGCACGCGGGCGTCTTTACCTCCCGCTCGACGAACTCAAGCGGTTTGGCGTGGATCGCGAGGATCTTCAGGCGGCCGTGATGGGCGACCATCTGGCCGACCTGCTGCGCGCCTCCTACGGACGTGTCCGTGCCCTCTTTGCGGAGGGACAGGCCCTCGAGACACGCGTGGACCGTCATCTCCGGCGGCAGCTGCAGCTGTACCGGCTGGGCGGCTCCGCCATTCTGGATGCCCTGGAGGCCAACCTGGAGCGGCGCAGTCTGTCGCGCCCGGCCCTGTCCTCCGCGGCCAAGCTGAAGCTCCTGGGACAGGTCTTCTTAGGAACGGGGGGCGGCCGGCGGAATGACGCTTGATGAGGCGCGACGGCACTGCGGGGCCGTGACCCGCACCGCGGCGGCGAGCTTTTACTATGGACTGCGCCTGCTGCCGCCGCCGAAGCGGCATGCCCTCTACGCCATCTATGCCTGGAGCCGCGCGGCGGATGATGCGGTGGACGACTATGTAGGCCCGGAGGCGCGCACGCGGCTGGCGCGCGCTGCTGACATCGTAGGCGAAGCTGTGTCGCCGGGCTACGAGACCGCAGCCGATCCGGTATCCGTCGCGCTGGGAGACGCCATCCGCCGATACCACCTGCCGGCAGCGCCATTTTGGGCCCTGCTGGAAGGCATGGAGATGGACCTCGAGGGCAGGCAGTACCGGACCTTCGCGGAACTGGTCCAGTACTGCCGACGCGTGGCCGGCACCGTGGGCGAGCTGTCGGTGCGGGTGTTTGGGTTTCAGGATGCCGCCGCTCTGGAACGGGCCGATGATCTGGCGCTCGCGCTTCAGATCACCAACATCCTGCGCGATCTGAACGAGGACCTCGGGCGTGGGCGGGTGTACCTGCCGGTCGACGAGATGGACGAAGCCGGGTATTCGATGGAGGACTTAAGGGCGCATCGCCGCACCGACGCGTTCATGAGCCTCATCGAGCGCCAGGCCAGCCGGGCCGACGCGTTCTTCGAGCGTGCGCGGCCTCTGTACGATCTGGTGGACGGCGACGCCAGGCGGTGTCCGATGGCGCTCGCCGCCGTCTACCAGGAGATCCTGCACCGGATCCGGGCCTCGCAGTTTGACCTGTTCGGCCCCCGCATCCGGGTCCCCCGCTCGGCTCAGTGGAAGCTTTTGATGGACATCGTCCGGACGCCCACCCGCGCTTAGCGTCCGGGCCTAGCTTGTGACCATCTCTCCCCCGTTGGGATGCAGCACCTGTCCCGTCATATAGGAGGCGTCGTCCGACGCCAGGAACACGTAGCTCGGAGCGATCTCCTCTGGCTGCCCCGGACGGCCAAGCGGCGTATCGCTGCCAAAGGTGCTGACCGTCTCGGCGCTGAAGGTCGAGGGAATGAGCGGGGTCCACACCGGACCCGGCGCGACCGCAT
>JBMFXK010000445.1:0-2598 GCA_049964315.1 Clostridia bacterium
GTGACGGGGCTCTGATACGTCGCTGGGGGGCATCCCCCAACAGCGCCTACCGAGCCTGACCGGGGCGCGCGGCTCATCGCATGCGCCCGGGCGCTACAACCGCCCGAGCGCATGCTTCTTGTTCCGGAGGTGGCGAGATGAATCACGAGGCGGCGGCACGTGTCCGGCTTTTCCCGTCGCTCGCCACCGACAGTTCACAACCAGCGCCGCTGATTGTCCTGATTCCCAGATGCGGCGGTGGTCCAGGCACTGTGGCCCATCTCAACTTCTGCCGGGAGGGGGAGGAGGTCCGGGAGATGCAGGGGGGCTGAAGGGGCTCTGATGCGACCAGCATCCGATGGGTGGGGTCCATGACCCGTGGATCGACGCCGCGGCCGAGATGTTCAAGCAGTGGACGGGCGCCGCTCCACGCGGACAAGCGCGAACAGGGGGCTTGTCTATTCTGGCGCCCAGGGCTACGCCAGGGTGCCGGGAGGACGGTCAAAGATACGGGGGGACTAAACCTGTTCTCCAAGGGCCGGAATCGGCTTCGAGGGCAGGCAGCACCTTACGCGCGCCGCCTCCTGAGTCATCGTCGGGGCGGGTCAACCCGGCGGAGACATCGGGCCATATGGGGTGGACTGGGGATGTTAACGGCGAGGCGCATGAACTGAGTGCGGCGGCTGAAAGCTGACGCCGTGGATTCCCACACCGTACCGATAGACCATCGTGCCGCCGACAGACGCGGTGATGGTAATCATGAGGACCGCGCCCACGAGCAGCACCAGGGACAGTGGACTCGCACGGCCCCGGCCGGTGCCGGCAAAAGACCAGCCGCTGGACGTCCGGTAACTCCGGCCGTAGCCGGGGTAGCGCGCGATCAGTCGGGCCGCCAGGGCCATGATCACCAAGAGCCCGGTCAAGATGGCGTCGCGCTGGTGGCCGGACAGCAGGGCGGCGGTAGTGGGCGTCCAGTGAACATACTGCTCGGAGATGACGCCGGCTGCGGCCGCTGCTATGCCTCCGAGGAGTCCCACCACTATGAGCCAGAAGCTCACACGGTCAAAGTAGCGGTCACGGGACAGGGACAGCCGCCCCACAACATCCACAGCGAGGGCGCCGTAGAGGCACGCGATGGGGAAGTGGACCAGCATGGGATGCACGGTGGGCGGGAGAATCGCCTCGCCGATGTGAATCCACAGTCCCAGGAGACCGCTCCAGATGCCCAAGATGATGCCCATGACTTACCGGTCGGTGTAGAAGGGCTGACCGCCCCGCTTGATAGCCGGAGTGCGGATTCGGAAACGCTGGCGATGCAAGCCCGCATAAATCCATCCAGGCGTCAACGGCACGCGGCCCACCTCCTGGGAACCAGAACGGGACACAAACGCAACACCGGTAGCATAGCTCGCCCCCGCGGCCCAGGCAAACCGCCCGTTGCCGCATGCACACGGCGCCCAGGGCGTCCATTGACGGCTCCCACGCCGAATGGCCGCTCCCGTGTCCTACGGGCGGACGTGCCGTGACCAGGCACCAGAGCCTCTCTCGAGATCGCCTTAGCCGTGTCTTTGCACGCGTGGGCCACGGGCATCATAGGGGAGATCGGTCAAGGGAGATGAGCGATGCGGAATGCTGTCAAAGAGATGACGGGCCTGTCCCTGCGGCCCGTACCGTCCATTCAGGACTACGCGCTCATCGGAGACACCCACGGCATCGCACTGGTCAGCCGTTCAGGCACCATCGACTGGTGTGGGTTTCCGCACGTCAATTCGCCGCCCTTCCTGCTGCGGCTCCTGGATGCCGCCCAGGGCGGCTTCTTCCATCTGGCCCCGGCGGGCGGAGCCGTGGTGAGCCGGCGTTACCAGGCGGACAGCAACGTCCTGGAGACCACATTCGAGACGCGGAGCGGGCGCCTGCTGCTGCGGGACGCGATGGAAGTCGGCCCGCACGGCGTTCACCATCTCGGGGATCGTCCCGCCCGCCGGCACCGCATTCTCCGCACGCTCACCTGCGTCCAAGGTCATGCGGACGTGGAGATAGTCCTGCGCGTCACCCCGGATTACGCCCGCAAGAAAGCCACGGCCGTTCGCGGAGCGGACGCCGGTACATTTCAGTTTGAGTGGGAAGGGGGAGATGTGTCCCTGAGCGCGTCCGTGCCCCTCGAGGCCCTCGGGGACACCGCCTGGGCCCGGGTCGCGCTCACCGAGGGACAAATGCTGGCCGCCGTGCTGGGCGACTTGCTGGAACTCAATTGGGAGGCGCGCGACATCGACCGGCGCCTGGACCGGGTCAATCGCTATTGGCAGGCGTGGGCCGCGCGTTCCCGGTACCAGGGACCGTATCGGGCCGCAGTGGTCCGTAGTGCCCTGGCACTGAAGCTGTTGACCCACGAGCCATCCGGAGCCATCGTGGCGGCACCGACTACGTCCCTGCCCGAGGTGCTTCACGGCAGCCGTAACTGGGACTACCGCTTCTGCTGGCTCCGAGACGCCACGTTCACCCTGCATGCCCTGGAGCTCTTGGGACACTTCGATGAGGCACATGACTTCATGCACTGGATCGAACGCGTCTGGAGGCGCGGGTCCGAGCTGCAGATTATGTACGGCGTGAACGGCGAGC
>JBMFXK010000446.1:0-2581 GCA_049964315.1 Clostridia bacterium
GTCCGGGATTGTCGTCGCCCCGCGCTTTTTCCCGTCTACGAAGACGTGCTCCGCCTGCGGCCATGTCAAGGACGAGATGCCACTTGCTGAGCGGGTCTTCAGGTGTGAAGCGTGCGGGGCGGAGATAGACCGGGACTGGAACGCGGCGCGAAACCTCGCGTCGCTCGTCGCCGGGAGTTCCCCGGAGACGGGAAACGCCTGTGGAGGAGTTGATAAGACCCACGGTAGCGGGCTCGCTCCTACGAAGCAGGAATCTCTGAGCAGGACACTGGCCGCTCACGCGGTTGGGAACACAATGCCATGAAGAGAGGAACGGTGATGCATGAAAGGCTTTCCTGCGGAATTGGACCGGCGCATGCGTCGTTGGCAGGAACAGCGTTGGATCTTGGACGCCGTCATCAGAACGGTGGGCGTCGAGTGGGACCAGGCCCGCATCGCGTACACGCTTGGCCCCTGCGGGCCTTCGGCCACCGCGGACTTCATGGGCGTCCGCCAGCGGGTTCAGAAGTTTGCTGACATCTCTCGCGAGTTTGAACGCGCCGCCGTGCGGCGACGCACCCACGCCGAGCGGGCGGGGCAGGAGGGGCGGCCGGTCGCCGCCCGCGAGTCCTACTTCATCGCATCGCTCCTATACGGCAGCGCGCAGTGGCCCCTGTTTTCCCACTCCGACGAGAATCTCCGGCTCGACGATGCCAAGGTGGCCTGCTACGGCGCCTACGCGGGGCTGGCCGACCATCCGGTGGAGCGCGTCGACATTCCGTTCGGACAGGGACGCCTCCCGGGCTGGCTTCATCTGCCGGCTGAGGGCCGCGCGCCCTACCCCGTCGTGCTGGCCATCGACGGTATGGACGGCTTCAAGGAGATGATGGTGGCGCTGTATGGGGACGCCCTGTTGACGCGGGGCATGGCCGTACTGGCGTTGGACGGCCCCGGCCAGGGCGAGGCACTGACGCATGGCGTTCACCTCACAGCCGACAACTTCCGGGACGTCGGCCGGGAGGCGGTCGGGTTCATCCGCCGCCATCCGAAGCTGGATGCCGCGCGCGTCGCCGTGTCAGGCGTGAGCTTCGGCTCTTACTTCGCCACCCTGGTGGGCGCCGAGGTCCCGGACCTGAAGGGAGTGGCGGTGGCGTACGTGTGCCATGAGCCGGGAGGCGAGACCATATTCCAGAGCGCCTCGCCCACCTTCAAGCTGCGCTTCATGTACATGGCCGGCATGGAGGATGAAGACGCGTTTGACGCCTGGCGCGCCGGTTTCACCCTCGAGGGCGTGGGACGGGAGATCACCGCGCCGTACCTCTGCATCGCGGGTGAAGAAGACGACCTGAGTCCAATCGAATACACCTATGCGCTGATGGACGAGATCCGGACGCCGAAGGAACTGCTCCTTTACGAGGGAGAGCGTCACGGGCTTCACACCACGACCTCGAGCGCGCTGGGCCCGCCTGATCGGGAGTGGATGGCCGAATGGCTGCACGACCGGCTCGTCACCGACCGGCCAGCCCCGTCGCGCCTGGCCTACGTCGACCTATCCGGACGGATTACCGACAAGGCATGGGCCGAGGTCGAATAACCCGGCACCCTGAACGGCCAGGTGGTGGAGATCGTGCCGTCAGCCTCGTGCACCCATTGGATGGGCACCCTCCGACGGTCGGGCCCCCGGCCCTGCAGGGCCCAAGGTGGTCGCCGTGGAGGTTTCCATCACCTGCGCCATTCAGTGGCAAGTCCTCGCCGCGTGTGGCGGGCAAAGGGCCTGCACCCCGCCGGGAGAACCCGCACGGATTGTAGTACCGCGCGTTGTAGGCGGGTGCCGATGGCGATGACCGGGGAACTCGCCGCTCGCGTCCGTTCGTTACCGGGTTGAAAGACCCGTGCGGCTGTAAAGCGGACAGCGGTTTCCGGCGCCAGAAGTCCTCGTGACTATCGAAAAAGGCGGTCCGACCACTCGCCCCGGCATGAGTCCGCGTCAACCAGGGGTCGCAACCCCACACCACGCCCAGGCGTTACTGGCGGTGAGTGACCCCATGCAGCGCTGTACGCCGGACCCTCTGGTCTCGAGGAGGCCCCCTGACCCATGCGCCTTATGCAAGCGATGGCTCGAGGAGGGCAGCGGGGACTCGGGCTTCTGACGGCCGCGGCTTTGCTGGCCGGATGCGGGATTCATGTCAGTACGGCCGTTACCGTCTCGAGTCCCGCTGCGGCGATGGGGACCTTGGCCCGCAAGGCCCTGCCGGCGCACGGCCGGGCCATCGACCTTGTCGTGAGCAATCATCCGTGGGCCGCCATCTCGGAAGTTACTCTCGTGACCGGGCGCCGCCGCGGACCGATCCGTTATTCGGTGGTGCCGACATCCGACTTGTGGTCGGCGTTCGCGGCGCTGCCCATGCCGTCTTAACAAGAGGGACTGATCGGGTGGCAGCTGGGTCGTGTGGCCCTCGCCCTCGTACCGCGCCCGCGGGGCGCCACCTTGTGGATCAGTGGGGCGCCCGGCATGGCCCTGAGCCTCCGCCGCTTGGGCGGGGTCGGGAGTCCCCCGCACTTCATCCGCCGCCTTGCCACCCGTGATCGGACGCTGGAGGCT
>JBMFXK010000447.1:0-2566 GCA_049964315.1 Clostridia bacterium
GACCCGTTCAGCTGAGGCCGCCCAGCACCCGGCCCGTTGCACGTGCTGACCCCAATGTTCCGTAAGTGCACCTAACCCAAAGAGCCCACAGGTCGTGGGCTCTTTGGGTGGTGCGTTCTCTCCCGCGCGCGACTTAGAGGTGGCTCGCCAGCATCGGCCAGACGCCGGCGTCTTCCTCCCCGAGATCCCACAGAGCAACCCCGCCGAGATGTCCCGAGGACACGAACGCGACCTTGTAGGCCTCGCTGGTGCTGTCCTCGAACCAGACCGTGTGCGCGTAGCCATTGGCATCGGTGTATGTGATGCGGGCCTCGTCGATGCCGTTTCCGACAAAGGTGGACCCGTAGCGCGACTGAAGCGCCAGCGCCTGCGCGTCACTGATTTCGGTCGATCCGTCGGCCGCCCAGTTGTAGCCGTACCCGGCCAGGCCGATGAGGATCTTGCCCGGGGCGATGGTCGACTCCGCGTACTTCACGATGGACGTGACCCAGTTCATAGGCGCCACCGGCCCGGCGGGACCGCCGTTGTCGTGCGCGTCGTAGAGCATGAGGTCGACGTAGTCGGCCGCCTGCCCCAGAGCCGCGTAGTTGTACACGTGATACCCGTTGGCCGCCGAGGTGCGGGGACCCACCGAGACAATGACCTTCTTGCCTTCCTTATGGAGGGATGGAGGGCGGCCGCCAGGTCCTGGACGAAGGTGGTGAGGCCCGTCTCATCGGGATTGTTCAGACCTTCGAAGTCGATGTTGAAGCCGGCGTAGTTGTCCTGCTGCGCCACGCTGGCCAGGGCGGCTACATCCTGTTGGATCTGGGCGCTGCTCTGCCACATGGTGTGATTACCGTAGCCGTTGATCACCATCGGGTAGACGGCGATGTGGTGGGCATCGGCAAACGCCATCACCGTGGCGCTGGACCCCATGTCCCGCAACGCTCCCGCCGTGGTGAACGAGTACCAGAACGGGGCAATGGCGGTGATCTGGCTCGCATGCGCCTGGAGATCAGCCCACGCTGCCGCCCCCGGCACGTAGTACCCCAGCACCATCGGAGAGGTGCCCGAGGGGGACGATCCACCGGGGGGCGGAGTCGAGGATGTGGTGGTCACCGAGGTCGTGGAGGGGGAACTCGGGGGCGTGCTGCCGGCGGCCGGGCTCGACGGGGCCTCACTGTTTCGGGTCCCGGTACGCAGGGCCTTCAGGATGTCGTTTCGAAACGCCATCGTGGTGGCGCCACTGGTTGGAAGCCCGTGCTGGGTTTCGAACGTGCTAACGGCTGCCTGGGTGGCCGTGTCGTAGAGTCCGGTCATCTGAACACTGGAGAAGCCCAGCAGTTCGAGGTCAGCCTGGAGCGTGTAGATATGACGGCCCGCCATTCCGGGCAGGAGCCCCACCAGGACCGGGTGCCAGCCAGGCAGCCTCCACCAGAAGCCGTCCTCGAATCCCCGTCGGGTCCAGTGGTCCGCGTCAGACCGGTGGCCGGCCCTGCTTCCGGACGCTGGGCGGGTAATCGCGTTCGACTGGGGTGTCGAGCTCCCGGCTGAATTGGTCCCACCGGCACCATTTGAGGCGTTCGGGGATACGGGCGCCGATGGGGAGGTTGACCCGCTCCCTCCGGTTCCGGACCCGCTGCTGCTGGATCCCGTGCCGCCGCTGCCACCGGCTCCAGTGGTTCCCCCGGGTCCGATGGTCGAGGCGTAGGACGCGCAAGCTGCGGTACCGGACAGGGAAGTGCTCTGGGCTGGACCCAGAATGGTGACATGCACCGTCTGGATGCCGAAGTTGGAGACGGCGGTGGGGTTGGCGTTCATGAAGAGGTCGACGTGCATGCCCTGGATGGCGCCGCCCTCGTCGTCCGCTTCGCCGATGAATCCGCCCGCCGGCAGGTTGGGACTCTGGTACCCGGTCACGTAGAGGCACGTCCGGAGCGGGATCACACTCGGGTCGACGGCGATGTCGCCGGCCACCAGGGGTTGACCAAAGTAATCGGTCGGCCCGTAGGGGTAATTGTCGGCCGCGCTGGGACCGTAGGCCGTCGCCTCCATCGTCAGCGTCTGGCCGGCCGCTTGGACGGGAGGGACCAGGAGGCTCATCGCCATTAAGAGACCGCCGGAAGCGGCGGCCCAATGGCCGAGTCGTTTCATTCAGTTGTCCTCCTCGCGGTGTTGGCCTCCGGGGTTAGCTGGCGGGTTAGGGCGCGCGAGTGGCCCCTCCTGGCTGAAACCGGGATTCACCCCTGAAATGGATCCCCCGGTCACGAAGACGCATCTTTCGTGATTAGGCTCGTCCAGTTTAGGAAGGAGGTCTCGGATTTGTCAGATGGCGGAAGCGGGCGCCAGTCTTGGTGTCGCGGACTTATTCGGGGGAATTGGGGATGATCGCCGGATTGCCCACATTTCGTGGGAGATTCCAGATGATGGTTCAACCAACTTTCAGGCGGATACTCTCGCCGTCGGCACCTTGAGACTAAGAATGGGACTATCTGGGTAACCTCTGCAATCCCTTTCCCATCCGGCGCACCTTATGATGGGACGAGCACCTTTCTCTCGGTACGGACGCCGACGGGAAAATACG
>JBMFXK010000448.1:0-2558 GCA_049964315.1 Clostridia bacterium
ACGCCAGGCGTGAGCTCGCACAGGCGGCGGCGGGTGGAACCCGCACCGCCGTGGCCTGGCTGGTCGCCCGCCAGGATGGCGCCGTGCGTGCCGACAAAGTGTACGTGCTGCGCACGCTGTGGCACTGGGGTCAGGCGCAGCTGCGCGGGCGGGAGCGGCAGACGGGATGGACGCCGAGGGAACGGTGGTTCATCTACCCGTGGGACACGTGGCTATTGGGCGTCGCCATGCGGGTGTTCAGGAGGCTTAGCTGGCCAGAGGCGGAGGACCGGGCCTTATTTCGGATCCGGTCTCGTCTGGTGAGTGCCAGCCCGACCTGGTGCGCGTACGTTCTCACCATGTACGAGTGCGGCGACTGATCCGAGGTTTGGGCCGGTCTGGGCGCCCTACAACGCCAATTCGTACATATCGTGAGCGACCGACCCCGCCCCGAGACCGGTCTTGTACCGGTAGAGGCCCGCGTTCAGCTGTCGGCCCTCGTCTGTGTTGGAGCTGCCAAAGTCCACATAACGAAAGCCGTTTTGCTGGGCGTCCGAAATCACGGTATCAAACAAGAGGTCCAGGGCTGATACCTCCCGTGCGGATCTGTTGGCTGCGCTGTACTGGGCCCGGACCACCCGCCCCATGATAAACAGCACGAGACCGGCCACCACCTGCCCATTTATCTTGGCCACCCGGCAACAGACTGCGTCCCCCAACCGGTCAGCCACGTCTTCAATTTCCGCCAGTGTGTGGGTGGGGCGGGCGCCGAATCGCTCCTCCAGCTGCCACTCCAGGATGTCCCACACGGCAGGCAGGTAATGGCGCCCCGCGTCCAGGCTCACGCCGGCCGCGGAAGCGTGACGAATCCCCGCACGCCGGTTGCGCGAGAGTGGCAGGCGCTCCGACGTGTCGATCGCCGCACACAAATCCGTCCGAAAGCGTCGGGCCCCAAGCCGGAACAGCGCATACAGGTCATCGTGATACGGGATCCGATGGTAGATAAGCGGCACGCTCTTGTAGCGCAGCACCTGGTATCCAAAGCCGGCATAGGTGCTCGCAATGCGCTCGATAGCCTCCAGCGCCTCCAGCCCCAGGAGATCGCCTGTCTGAACCAGCCCGCCGAACGTTGAGCCCGGATGCGTGACCACCCGCTCTGGATAGTCGGGGTCCTGGGCCGCCGGAAACACCCCCACCAGCCTCCCGGAATCTGCCAGAACGACTAGGGAACGGTCGACGAACCGCTGGCCGTGATAACTCAGGAAGTGCCTTGTGTGAAGAGGCGTACCGTTCCATGATGCGCGCACCAGACTATCCCAGGCGGCCGCATCCGCCGCAGCGAAGTGGCGTACTTCCATACCATTGGGCCCTCCTTGCCGGGATCCTATCCGGTGCATTAAATGAATGTAAATAACTGGAAGATCTTCTAAAGGTGGACGCCAACTCCTCTCCGTCGCGGGAAGGTCGCGGGAAGGTCTCGGGAAGGAGGCGACGCGTGCTCGACCTGGCGAGGTCCACGGCAGCCACCATAGCAGCGCGGTTTGGCAGACTGGACACCTGGCTGGAGACAATGCGCCAACCGACCGGATATGGTGGTCCGGTGGCTCACTGGTGGGGATCCATCTACCAGTACGCCGGGCCAGGCCTGGACTGGCGGTATCAGGGCATCCTGGCAGGGTACGCCACGGCATACCGGAAGACGGGCCAGCACAAGTGGGTGGAGCGGGCGGAGACCGCGGCCCGCCACGTCCTCGCCGGTCAGGCGCTGGATGGTAGTTATCGTGTGTCCCGATTTGAAGCCAACCCGGGCTCCCTGGGGACCCCTCACGAGGCGGCGGTGGCCCACGGCCTGCTTCTGGGCTGCGACGTGTTGGCGGAGAGGCCCCAGGTGTACATGGCGGCGACGCGGGGCCTCGACCACCTGATCGCACGGCTCTGGGACCGGACCACGTCCGGAAGCTTCAGCGATTCCGTGGGTGCGCATGGTCGGGTGCCCAACCAGCTCGCCACCATGGCCGAGGCACTCATGACCCATTCCCGCCATTCGCCGGCGGCGGGGTACCTGGAGTTTGCCCGCGCGGCCATCGATGACATTCTCCGCTTCCAGGTGCGGCACGGCCCCCTGACCGGGGCGATCCATCAATGGGCGCCCGACAACGTCCAGGGCGACGGCCGATTCTTCCCCTATTACAACGCCCGCTGCATTCCCGCCCTCCTCCTCGCGGCCGAGTTATTCGGCGTCGAGCGATACCGCGAGGCGGCCGAGGGCATCCTGCAATTTCTCGATCGCACCCTCAACGACGATGCCACCTGGCCGCAGGTTGTCTATTCCAATGGACACCGGGCGGAGTATCCTCACTGGATTGCACCAACGGCCGATATGATCCTCGCCTACCGTGCTGCCGGCCGAAAACCGCCGACCGGGACCCTTTCCCGGCTCTGGGACGGACAACTCGCCACGGGTGGATTCGCAACAGCTGATGGCTTCGAAGAGCGTTTTCGCAACACGCCTCGCCGTCATCTTCCCGACTATAGAGATATTACGGCCGTCGTTGGGTGGAATGACAAGGTCCTTCGTC
>JBMFXK010000449.1:0-2555 GCA_049964315.1 Clostridia bacterium
CCAGGCTCCCGACCTGCGCGGCCACCTCCCAGGCGTTCAGCGCCCGCATGTGCATGCCCGAGTAGCGGGTGAGTGCGTACTCCATCGCCATCATCGAGGACAGCGAGGCCCCGCCGCCCATGCCGATGATGCGGGACACGCCAGCCGCGTGGAGACGCGCGGCCGCCTTTTCAATCGTCGCCTCGTGGTGCTCAAACAGGTAGGTCATGGACGGTCCCAGCACCGCGCTCGTGTAAAACAAACTCTCTTCCTGGATGCCCGCCAACCGGATTACCCCTCTCCAAAAAGCGTTCCGCCTCACTATACCGTGCGGGACGGACGGAAACTGGCTTGCGGGACGGCTTGCGTAAAGACGTGCGGCCGCACCTTCGCTATCCTGAGCGCAAGCACTGCGGCCGTTCTCTCTTTGAGGGGTGTGACGAGAAGGAGGTAGATCATGCCCATCGAGCTTAACCATACGATCGTGGCCAGTCGGGACAAGGAAGCGTCAGCCCGTTTTGTCGCCCACATTCTGGGTCTTCCGAGCCCGGGGCACTTCGCCCATTTCGTGACCGTGGAGACCGCCAATGGGGTGTCTCTCGACTTCGACAACAGCGACAACGTACGCCCCCAGCACTATGCCTTCCTGGTCAGTGACGCGGATTTCGACGCCATCATGGCGCGGATCCAGCAAGAAGCAATTACGTATTGGGCCGATCCCGGCCACCAGCGCGAAGGGGAGATCAATACGCGGGACCGCGGACGCGGCCTTTACTTCAATGACTTAAGCGGGCACAACCTGGAGGTGCTGACCCGCCCCTACGGTTCCGGAGGCTAAGCACCTGGCGGGCGGCACGGTCCCACAGGCGGATGTGGCGGCTGCCAAGGAGCGCGGCGGATCGGAAGGGCTCACTGGCGCGGGCGCCTTGGCTGGCCGCCCGCGCCAGGTCGAGATCCCTGCGCCCCGTCCGCCGTTGAGTCAGTCCGCAGCGAGCAGCCCCGAGCCCGCCCTGACTGCCATGACCCGCCGATAGCGGCGGGCTAGCCCTCTCCCACCTGCTCCAGCGCACGCCGGATGTCTTCCAGCGCCCGCGCGGGCAGCGATTCCTGCGGGGGAATCGGATCACCCACCGGGAAGCCCTGCATGGTGAGCCCCGCCTTTACGCAGGCCGCCAGGCCGTACTGCTGAAAGGTGCGATTGAGTTCCCACAGCCGGCGCTGCAGCGGCCAGCCTTCGTCGAACCGGCCCGCGCGGCCCAGGTCGACGAGGCGTCGGGCCAGATCCGGCACCAGACACACGGGGCCCCCCATCCACCCCACCCCGCCCATCATCAGGATCAGCAAGGGAATGTGAGCGGATGCGCTGAACAGGCGGTAACGATCCCCAAATCGATTGAGCACGCTCAGCAGGAGCCCCGTGTTGCCGGTAGCCTCTTTGATGAACTGGATGTTCTCCACCCCGGCCAGCCGGTCGAGGAGATCCAGCGACAGACCGCCTCCCACGAAGCGAGGATTGAAGTAGAGGCCCACCGGGATGCTGACGGAGCCGGCCACCTCACGGAAGTAAGAGGTCACGCCCTCGGGTCCGACCGGGAAGTAGGTCGACAGCATGAGGATCAGGCCATCCACCCCCATCGCCTCGTAGCTCCGCGCCTGGGCGACGGCCGCCGCCGTGGAGAACGCCTCCACACCCGGCACCACGGGCACTTGTCCGCCGGCGCTGCGAAGCGTGACAGCCACCACCTCGCGGCGCTGGCTTTCCGTCAGGTAGGCCACCTCCCCCGTGCTCCCGAGCGGGGAAAGTCCCTGCACACCGTGGCTCAAGAGGTGCTGGATGAGACGGTCCAGCACCTCCTCGTCCACCCGCCCGTCCGGGCGGATGGGTGACACCAGATAGGCATAGACGCCCTCAAGGGCCATAAGAACCTCCTCCCATCACACTCGCTCCGGAACGCGCATCCAATCACGGCTGATGGTGCGGACCGGGTTGGTGAGCGTCCCGATGCCGGTGATGGATATGGCAATCTCGTCGCCATCCTGCAGGGCCACGTCGTCGGGGGGCACGATGCCGGTGCCGGTCATCAGCACCGTCCAGGGTTCGAGCGGCCACGCGTATCCCAGCACCCGCACCAGTTCCTCCAGGGGCCGGCGGATGAGACTGGTGGTGGTGGTGCCGGAAAACAGCCGGAGACCGCCCCGGGTGATGGTGCAGGCAATCTCGAGCTGGTTTGCATCCAGGGAATCCACGATGGCGACGCTCGGTCCCAGCGATGCGCTCTTGTGAAACATCTTGGCCTGGGGCAGGTAGAGCGGGTTGGTCCCCTCGAGGTCGCGGGCCGACAGGTCGTTGCCGGCGGTGAAGCCAAAGATGCCGCCATCCGGTCCGATCACCACCGAGAGTTCCGGTTCCGGCACATGCCAGCGCGCGTCCGGGCGGATCCCCATGGGCTCGTTCGGCTGCGCCATCCGGAAGCCGGGATGCTTGAAGAAGATTTCCGGCCGCGGCGCGTCGTAAACATGCCGGTACAGGGCGTCCCAGCCTTGAGACTCGTCCTCGCGCGCGTCGCGGCTTCGCT
>JBMFXK010000450.1:0-2555 GCA_049964315.1 Clostridia bacterium
GTATACTATTGTCGGCATTGCAGGGCGTATATGGGCGAGGTCGACGCCGCGCAGATCGAAGAATGTGGGTGTCAGCGGCGTCTGCAGCTGCGCCTCTTCCACGATGGGATGTTACGCCCACGCCATGAGCTGACTGAAAGCCACGCCGGCCCCTGTCATCAGGGCGGCGAAGGGGATGACCTTGGCCAGGACCCATCGAGCCGGCCCGAATCCCTGCGTCCAGGCGTACCGGAATGTGCCCAATTCGAACTCACTGGCGAGGAGGGGCGCTCCGGCCAGCGCCCCCACCAGGGGCGCCATCACCTGCAGCAGCACGGGTACGAATGAAGGCCAGCCCGCGTAATTCTGCAGCGCAAATTGCTGCCGGTCATACTGGCACACACGGGACGACGCCGGGTGACAGGACGCAATGGGGGCATAAGCCTGGTGCAGGTGCAGGCCGACCAGCCATACCGCCAGCGCCGCAAGACCAAACGCTGCCACGATACCGATCCAGGTCCCCCGATGCTGGCGCCAGACCACCCACGCCATCCGCTGCCACGGGACCGGCTCACGTCGCTCTCGCTCCCAACGCGCCGGGGTTGTCATGGCGCCACCTCCATCCGCTCGGAGTCCGATGCCCGCAGATATGCGAGGGCGAGTTCTTCCAGGCCGACCGACTGCGCTTCCCAGCTGGCGGGAACCGAAGCACCTCTCCCGTGGATCCGCACCAAGAGGCGGGCTTGCGCCCCGCTGTACTGGGCATGCACCACATCCAGTTCCCGTGCGCAGGACCGTGCCTCCGGGGCTGGCCCCGTAAGCATGAGGTGACCGGCCAACAGGTCGTCCACGGCCCCGACGGCCTGGACGTGCCCACGCGCAATCAAAATGAGGTAGTCCGCGACGCGCTCAAGTTCGGTCAGCACGTGGGAGGAGAACACCACGGACACGCCGTCGTCGGCCACTGCGGCCATCACCGTACCCATAAAGTCGTGGCGGGCCACCGGGTCCAGATTCGCCAGCGGCTCATCCAACACGAGGAGCTGGGGCCGACGCGCCAGTGCCAGGGTCAACGCGAGCTGCGCGTGCTGCCCGCCCGACAGCCGTCCCGCGCGCTGGGTCAACAAGATGCCCAGCTCGCGAAGACGGGCGTGAGCGTACGTCGTGTCGAAGCGGTGGTTCAGGTTGCGGGTCAGATGAACGAGGTCCCCAGCCGACAACCCCTTGTACAGGGGCATATTCTGGGCCACGAACGCAATGCCGTCCAATGCCGCCAATGACCCGGCGGGCTGGCCGTCGAGCACTGTCAAGGATCCCCTGCTGGGTGCGGTCAGGCCGACGACCAGGTTCAGCAGCGTCGTCTTGCCGGCTCCGTTGGGACCAACCAGGGCCGCCACATAGCCGGCGGGAATGGCCAGCGTACAATCCTGCAGCGCCCACTGATGCCCCTATCGCTTGCCCACGCCCTGCGACTCGATGATGGTCATCCGGCGTCCTCCTGGCCCGACCCGCGAGGGCCGGATTCCCTCCCGGGACGGTCATGAAAATCGCGCAGCACGCTCGCCACCAGCGCCAGGATTCCGTCAGGGTCCAGCCCCGCCGCGTCGGCGGCGGCGAGCCAGGTCAGCAGCGACCGGCGGAGGTCGGCCAGAGCCGGGAGTCCCACCTGCTTAAGGGTGGCGTGGATAAAGGTGCCCTGGCCCGGTCGTCCGACCGCCAGTCCTTTGGTTCCCAGCTCGTGATACGCCTTGAGAACGGTATTGGGATTGATGGCCAGCGCAGCGACCACGTCCCGGACCTTCGGCAGCTGGTCGCCCTGAGCGAGATACCCGAGCCGCAGGGCGTGCTCCACCTGCTGCACCAACTGGAGATAGGTTGGCACCCCTGAGGTCGGGTCGAGTCGAAAGCTGATGGCGGAGCCCGGGAGGACCGTGCCGGTTCGCGCGGACGAGCCGCCGGACCCTGGATCCGGTTTCTCCTCTTTATCTATGTCCATAAGACAATAGTGTTTATCCTTACTCACCTTGTCAAGAGGAGGCAGGCAGCTTCAGGAAGGCGCGCCTCCCGAAGCATGGGGGAGCCTCGACGACGCGATGCCTGAACCGTTGCCTGACTTGCTGGGCGGGACGGCCCAGCGAATTGGAGCCGGCGCTGGGCGGCCTGCCCGTTGGCCCGGATGTAACACCCCGCAGACAACCACACGGTCCAGCGGCTCCCTGACCGGCCACAGATGCGGGCGCAGGCATGACCCCTGCCCCATATGTACTCGGTTCTGTCCTCAGGCAGTGGGCAGGTGAAGGTCGGGCGGGTGCGCGTCTGCGGTGACCTGCAGGTGGATGTCATGTTCGAGCGCGGCCTTGAGGGCACTGAGGAGGAAGCTGTATCCCGCCGTGGAATCGAGCGCACGAGCCACTCTGGCGTCGCCGGCTCCTATAAAGCCCGTCTCCGTAATCTGCACGTAGGTCTTGTCATCCTGGTACGGAACAAAGAGGAACTCCACGGTGGGGGGATGATCGGGATCGTCGGTCTTGGCGTGGAAGCGGATGCAGCGGTCCGGCTCGACCTCAAGAACCGAG
>JBMFXK010000451.1:0-2551 GCA_049964315.1 Clostridia bacterium
CTGACCCAGGCCGCAATCGCAGCGGTCACGGGGCGACCCCGCTGGTGGATGCCACCACCACCGTCACCACCAGGAAGAACATGAGCCCCACCGCCGCCGCCACGCTCACCAGCAGGCCGAGCCCGTTGGCCATCACCGTCAGAGTTTTGGTGACTCCCTCCACGCCCAGCGGCTCCGCCCCCGCGGCGCCCAGACGGAACATCAGGAGCATGACGAGCACCTTCAGCACCGGAAACATGACGGTCACGATCAGGGCCAGCCCGATGGTCATGCCGAGGGCGCCCAAGAGGAGTCCGGACGACCGCAGCACGACGTCCATGGCGTCGGAGAACATCTTCCCAACCACCGGCAGGAAGGCGTTGGCCAGAAACTTGCCGGTCCTAAGTGCGAGTCCGTCCGCCATGCGTCCGGCGACGTTCTCCATGGCACACACCGCCAGAAACAGTGAGAGTAGTCCACCCAGGCTGAAGATGGCCACCTGCTTCAGGAGGTTGGCCAACTGGGCCAGCCGGTAGCGAGGCATCCAGGCCGCAATCACCTCCACAATCACGGCCAAGAGGACGAGGGGCAGGACGAAGCCCTTGGCGGCCAGGGCCACCAGATTGACGGTGAGCATCAGGAGCGGGTGCACCATACCCGCCGAGGCGAGGGCGCCGCTGCCCGCCATCAGTACCAGCACGGCTGGAATACTGGCCTCCATGAGGTGCACGACCCCGTCAATCATTCCGGACACCGTACCGACCGCCACCCCAAACGAGGACACCGCCACCCCAATGAGGGCAGCCAGGACCACCAAGTTGGCGACTTCCGCCACCTCGCGTCCGGCAAACGCGTCAGCGAGGCGGGCGAGGACCGCCCCCACGACGGTGAGGACCAGGAGCAGCCCCAGGATGCGGCCCTCCCTCAGCAGGTCGCCGCCGACAGCCTCCAGGAGTGCGTTGCCAAGAGCCGACAGCGACACCGGGTTCTTCCGATGGGCGAGGTCGGACACAATCTGGGCCAGTGACACCGACGGCGCGCTGGGATACTCATGGCCCAAGTTCTCGAGGTATCGTTCGAGGCTTACCGGATTCAGGGCGTTCAGCTGCCGGGTGGTCACGTCACCGAGCCCGGCCGCCCGAACCGCGCCGGACAGGGCGAGTGTGGCGATGACCAGCGCCAGCAAGCACCAGATGCGTACCATATCGCCCTCCTCACCGCGGCAGGATCTTCAAGAGAAGCGCCATGATGCCCGTCAGCACTGGTACCGCCAGGACGAGGATGAGAAGCTTTCCCGCCAGCTCCACCTTGGCGGCCAGCGCTCCTTCCCCGATGTCGGCCGCAAGCGAGGCGCCGATGGTGGTGAGGTAAGCGATGCCCAGGACCTTCAGCAGGACCCCCAGGTAGAGGCCGCGGATCCGTGCGACCGCGGTCAGGCGGTCGAGCGCGGCCAACACATCGGCCAGGGGCACCACCAGACTCAGGAGCACGATGATGATGGCCGCCATCCTGACCGCCATCTGCAGGCCGCGCTGTTGGAACTGACCGAGTGCACTGAGCAGCACGGCGGTCACGAGGCCAACGCCCACCAGGCGGAGCGCAAGCGCCATGGACTACAGGTGAAAGAGGGTGAGGACGCTCTTGAAGAGCTCGCCCAACACCTGCACCACCATCAGCAGCATCACTGCGGCTCCGCCGACGGCCACCAGATTGCCCAGGTCCTTGCGGTTGATACGGTCCAGGATCTCGTAGGTAATGGCGACCAGGAATCCGATGCCCGCCAGTCGCAGGATGAGATCGATCTGCGGCATGTGCCCCTCCCCGGCCGCTAGACTACCAGGACCGCCAGTGCGGCCCCGCCCAAGCCCATCAGTACGCGCAAGGCCCGTCCCCGGGCTCGAAGCGCACCATCGGCTTCCGCCTCAAGACGGGAAAGCGCCATCCGGGCCTGCTCGAGATGCCGGCCCTGTTCTTCAGGCGCGTAGCGCCCCAGCACCGGCCCCACCGCCTCCAGTACCTCGCGGTCCAGGTTTAGGAGGTCAGCATCCGACGCCACCGCCCGGACCCACAGCACGGCAGTGGGCACGGTCTCGCCCACCGTCTCCGCGAAGGCGGTCAGTGCCCCCGCCACCTGCTCCGGTGCGTCCCGCGCGGCCAGCCTCACCGCCGCCTCCAGATCGCGATGCCCGTGCCGAATCTCTGACTCCACTCGCGCCAGAGCGCGCCCCCATCCCTTTAAGCTCTGAAGCCGTCGCCGGTACGGAGCCTCCGCGGCAATCCCCGCCTGGAATCCGAGAGCGGCCAGGAACAGGGCGCCCGGGACGCGCAGTGTCTGCAGCGTCATCACAGTGCCACCAGGCGCCGTAGCTGGCCCGGCACCGGCGTGCGCGTGAGCTCGGCCGCATATTCAAACACCCGTTCCTCAAACACCCCTTGCAGGAGAGGGTGGCGCCGGGCGGTTTCCACATCGGGGGCGTGGGCGGTGGCAATCACCGCTACGCCCGATCGCCGGGCCAGACGGACTGCCCGCCCATCCTCCCGCCCCCCAATCTCATCCACAGCCACCATGTCG
>JBMFXK010000452.1:0-2544 GCA_049964315.1 Clostridia bacterium
CCCCCACGACCCGTAAAACGGATGCTCCATCACCGGCAGGAACTCAACATGGGTGAAATGGAGTTCATGCAGGTGGGCGGCGAGCGGCTCCGCCAGTTCGCGATAGTTGTAAAAGAGACGCCCGTCGGAGGGCCGCCGCCATGACCCCAGGTGCATCTCGTAGATGGTGGCGGGCGCATCCAGGGCGGAGCGACGGCCGCGGTCGGCCATCCAGCCGGCATCATGCCACGCGTATGAGAGCGGCCACAGCACCGATGCGGTGCGGGGTGGGATCTCGTGCAGGAATCCGACGGGATCCGCATGGTCCATGACCTCGCCTGACCGCGACCAGATGCGGTACTTGTAGAGGGAGCCCGCTTGCAGCCCGGGAACGACCCCGGCAAACACCCCTGAGCGTCCTTGCCGGGACAGTTCCGCGCCGTCTCCACTCCAGAAGTTGAAGTCACCCAGCACCGCGACACGCGCCGCGTTCGGCGCCCAGACCGAGAAACGGGCGCCGGCCTCATCAAGATGGGCACCCAGCACTTCCCACAGCCGAAGCTCAGAGCCTTCGTTGAACAGGTAGAGGCGGTCCGGGGGAATCAATGCACCGGCAGCATCAATAGGTTGACGGGGCATCGGCATCCTCCTCCATTAGTTCCATGAGCCCGATAAGCGGCACCCCCACCCATTCCGGGCGGTGATCCAGTTCGTAGCGGAGCTCGTACAGCGCCTTTTCCCACAGGTACACGGACAGCAGTTCGTAGAAGTGGGGTCCGTCGGGGAAGAGGCCGGCGTCGCCAAGCTTTCCCCGGTAAGCAGTCAGGTACACGTCGGCCACGATCCGATACCAGAGTCGCGCGAATCGGCGGATGCGATCCGGATCCCGGTCGGTGCGGTCGCGATTGAGCTCGAAGCTGCGCGTCCACACCGCGTAGTGGAACGAGCGCAGCATGCCGGCCACATCGCGTAGCGGGGAGCGTTTGATGCGACGCTCGGAAAGCGGCCGGGCAGGCTCACCCTCGAAGTCCACAAACACGAAATCGCCGCCCGTGCACAGCACCTGACCGAGATGCAGGTCCCCGTGCAGGCGGATGCGAAGCCCGTCGATCCGCTCCTTGAGGAGAGCCTGGAGGTGGTCGAGGACAGCGCCCTGACGCTCAACCAGTTGACTGGCGAGCCGGGCCCAGCCGGGCTCCAGCGTGTGGCGGCGAGCATCGAGCGTGCGCAGTGTCTGGCCCATGGTGGTTCGGATACCCTGGTAGAGCCCGCGCAGGTAGAACGGTGTAAATGGCTCGGGCTGGAACGCGGGGTCAGCCGTCTCCGCCATGAGCGCCTGATGCAGCGCTGCCGTCCGCTCTGCCAGGAGCGTGACCCAGGGCAGAAAGGGCGAGAGGAGGGCGTGGGTGAGGTCGGCCTCGGCGGCACCTGGTTCCACCAGTGCCGCGTCGGTCGCCGCCACCGTCTCAAAGAACCGGTCGACCGCGTCGCGGGTATACCTCCAGGCGTCACCCTGGTTGGGCACGTACTCGAAGGCCACGGCCAGCGTCGCAGGTTCCATACCCTCCTCCCAGTCCAGCGCCCCGGCCACTTGCGGAATGTAGGGAAAGCCCTGACGCGAGAGGTACAGCCCCAACTCCCAGTCTGGCTGGGAGCCGTGGTTCACCTGTCGGTACAGTTTCAGGATGAAGCGGTCGCCAAAGACGGCCGAGGTGTTGCTCTGCTCACCGCGAAACAGCTGGGCCCGCAGCTCGCGGTCGTAGCCGTTTCGCAGCAGCGGCAGCGGGATGGGACGCACCGCCACCCCGTCATGCTGCAGGGCACGGGGCCGAGCCATGAGCCGCAGCACGGATTCCATGAACTCGGGGGTGGGAGTGGCGTCGTAGAGGATGGCCGCGCCACCGCCCGCGGGATCCTCAATCCGGGCCAGCACCAGATCCTCAAGCTGACGGGAGATCGGGTCCCTGGCAACGCCCAGCGCCATCCAGAAGGTGGCCGGGGATCCCTGCGCACAGACCACCTCCACCAGAACCAGGTAGCCGCGCGACCCGTCGGGCAGAGTACCCCAGGGAAGCTGACCGCGGATGTCAGCCGATTTCGGATGACGGGTGCGGGCGGAGAACCAGCGCCGGGTGGTGACGTAGGGGAACAGGACCCGTCCCAGCTGTTCGCGGCGCGGTCCCGTCAGGATATCGGGCCACTGCCCTTTCAGGGTGGGAATCTCGGTCGGGGTAAGCGACGCCGGTTCCCTCGGTTCGGTGAGCTGGAAGTAATAGAACCCGTGCGGACCGAGGGTGAGAAAGTAAGGGTCGCTGCCGACCGGGGGAAACGCGTTCTGGCCGAAAAGTTCCACCGGCACGCATCCCTGAAACTCGTGCAGGTCGAGACCGGCTGCCTGCACGAAGCGAGAAAGATTGGCCACCACCAGGAGCACCTCGTCGTCCAGGCGCCGGATGAAAGCCAGAATCTTGGCGTTTTCCGGCGCGAGCAACGTGAGGCTGCCACGTCCGAAGGCCGCGTGGCGCTTGCGCAGCGCGATGAGACGCTTGGTCCACCAGAGCAGGG
>JBMFXK010000453.1:0-2535 GCA_049964315.1 Clostridia bacterium
CCCATAGGTCTCTTGGGTCCAACGCACCAGATTATCTAAAGACAAGAGGCCCCCTTGGAGAATGGCGTGGAGGTCGAGATAATCGCGGGCTTGGGCCCGGCGTCCTAGGGTATAGGCTTTCTGGACCGCAATATCCCGCGCATCCGCGACCGCGAGTCCCCGCCACCCTTGAAAACCATGGTGGTGGGGGAACGGGTAGGCGAGTAGGGTCACAGAGACATCCTCGAGCCGCCAGTGGATTTGGTCGGCCAACCGTTGCACCCACTCCACACGGCCAAAACGTCGGAGAAACGGTTCGAGATTGGGCAAATCGGGCAACGCGGTCAGGGGTTGGATCGTAAAAAAATCGAGGTCACGAGATTGGCGGTGGCCCATCTGCAAGGCCAAGGCGGTTCCGCCGGTCAGGTAGAACTGCTGCATGGCCGGCCACTCAGAGAGCTGACTCGCCACGGCGGCGACGCCATCGGGCAGGATCGATTCGTTCACGGTGGCCCCCTGATTTGTAGTATATCGCCCATCTCGCGACGGGCGGGGACGGACCTCAGCAAGAGCCGCGCCCGCGAACCGGCGAGGTCCGCCCGGAGACGGGCCCTATCGACCCTATAGGTGGGGCGCCGACGTCTTGGGGACCGCGACCTGGTCCTTGGCGGCTTTCCGCGCCAGCTTGTCGACCCGGAAATTGTCGAGGTCCATGCTGTGGCCCTTAACCCACTGGGGCGTCAGGAAGTGGGGGCGGGCGGCCTCGGCAATTTCCTCCCACAGGTCGCGGTTCTGGACCGGCCCCGCAGCCCCCGGCGGCCGACGACGGCGGGCGCGATCTCTTGAGGAAAGGGATGGCCGACGATGAACCCGACGTGCCGGTCGGCGCGATGGTCGAGCAAGGCATGGGAGCACCCGGCACTATCGGTGCGGACGATGACGGTCTGCCTGGGAGGGTCGACCGGCAACTGGGCCAGGGCGGCGTCCAAGACGGCGATGGGCTCGGTCGCCGTGCCGGAGCCGGCATTCCCCGGCCAGCGCAAGGCCGCCCGGGGTTCCCCGGTGGCGTCCAAGGTCGCCACCAGGGGATAGAAGCCCAAGCCCCGCTTGTAGGTCGGTGCGGCCCCTTCCTTCTCGGAATGGGACGTGACCAGCGTGCCGTCGATATCCACCACGTAGAAGGTGGGGTCCAGCCCGGCGGCCCACGCGGCGCGCTGGGCCAACGCCCGGGGCGCCGCAACCCGGGCGAGCAGGGGAGCATCCAGGGCGCGCAGCGTCCGCCACACGGTGGCGGTCGACGCGACGGGCCCAAACAGGTCCGGCTGGTGGCGTAAGATCGCGAGGTCGCTCAGGGCGGTGGCCCTGTCGGCGATGGCGACCGCCCACTGGGCCAGCACCTGGCCACGGTCATGCCCGCGCTGGCGCGGCTTCAGAGGCGCCCAGGCCTGCTCCAACGCGGTCGTAAGGCCCCGCTGATCGGCCACGGTGCCTCACACATGGGCGCCGACATGGGCCACGACGCGGTCGTCGCCGGTCTGGATCCGGCGGCGGGAAAACAGTGTGGTACGACGCCTCGACGAAGTGCCCTCCTTCGCGGTCTCATGGGTGTCATTGCAACCCCATGATCCCGCCCCAGGAGGGCCTTTGGCGTGTCTAGACGGCACTTTCCCCGCTACGTTACTGCAAGAGACGGGTTAGGCGGGGCGGCAGCGGCCGGAAGCGAGCCCGGCTCACACCGACGCCAACGGCTGGAGCGTATGCGGGAAGGCTAAGGTGGGCCGGGAGGCGGCCTCTGCCAAACAGAACCAACCGGCTCCGGCCGGCGAGGAGAGGCATTGGAGCCCAAGCTCTTCCACGGGCCATGCGGCCCGCCGGCGTTCGGGTCCCCGTGTGGCGCCGGTTGAGCGGGGAGGACGAGAGCTGCCCAAAGAGAATCGGGACACCCTGGTGGGTGCCCCGAATCCGACTTAGTCGAACGTTGCCTTGGCTTGGTCAAAAGCGGTTCGAAGGCTGCTCCAGGCATCGTCGACGCCGGTACGCATTACCTCCCAGGCGTCGTCCCCCGATGCCTGTAGCGCGGTGAGTTTCCCTGTCGCGTGATCGCGCTGCGTTCGGAGCGCCGCGATCTGCCGGTCATACTCAAGGCGGACACCCGCAGTGGCCTCCTGGGCCTTAGCCTGCCAGCTGTCCAATTCGGCGTTCCAGACATCCAGCTGCGTCTTTAGCTGATCGATATGTGCTTCTCGTGTTCCCATCCTATTTGTCTCCTGGTGCGGGGTTCAAGGGATACTGCCCGCGCTTTCAGTATAGCTGTTGGCTCACATAATAGCGATAACTTTCACAACACCCGAAACATTCCGAGCTAAACGGTGTGCCGTTGTTGAGAAGACGACTCCGGACCCGAGCCGGCCGCTTGCGAGGGGCGATTATTGTTGCCATTTTTTAGCGAACTATATAGACATATCGCATTAGATGACATAACATGGAAGCACACCCAGACCCGTCAGATGGATGTCGCGGCCGCCGAGCAGCGGTCAGAACCCCGGTCCGCCGGGA
>JBMFXK010000454.1:0-2526 GCA_049964315.1 Clostridia bacterium
ACGTGCGAGTTTCCCCGCATCCGGCTCGCCGGTTACCCGGTGCGGAGCCAGGGCAAGACGAGCACGCCCGTGGGTTGGGCGTGGCGAGTGCGGCGGGCGCGCAGGATCGCCCGTTCCGCGGGGACATAGGGGCAGTAGGGCCCGAAGAGCCGACTGTACCGAATCGGGGTATCCGCGAGCCGTGCCAGGACGACCGCCCGGGTCCGTTGCTCGTTGCGCCAGAGCCCCAAGCTCGTCGCCCGGCTATTCTGGTCTTCCCGGCGGATAGTCCACTGCCGTGGGATGGGGTGGGGTCGGAGGACGCGTTGCCACCCGGACCGCCGATGACCTTGGTGGCGCTTGAGGAGCCACCGGGCCAGGAAGCGGTCGGTCCACGCATCCAACATACTGAAGGTCCACTTGCTCACGCCGGCCGCGAAGTATTGACTCCAGCCCCGGAGATAGCCATTGAGCGTCCCGAGCAGACGGCGGAGGTCGGTCGCCTGCCCGTAGCGAGCACACATCTGCCGCACCGTGGTGCGGTAGCGGCGCGTGGACCGTGGGGACGGCCGCATCACGACTTTGCGCCGCCCGTCCCGCTTGCCCCGGATCGCCCGGATGTGATAGCCGAGGAAGTCAAACCCCGCCGTGAGCGGGGTCACCAGCGTCTTGTCGAGCGCCAGGTCCATGTGGAGGGTGTCCTGGAGGAAGGCCGCAATCCCTTGCTTGAGCGCCTGGGCTTGGGCTTCCGTCCCGCGCACCCACACGACAAAATCGTCCGCATAGCGGACGATGCTGCATGGGACCAGCGTGCCCCGTTTGGCGAGCCGCGCCCGATACGACCGGCTCGCCGCCGCCTCATATTGGGTGGCGATATACCGGTCGAGTTCGTGCAGGTAGATGTTCGCCAGGAGGGGCGACACCACGCCCCCTTGCGGGGTGCCGGCTTCTGTCTCGTGGTAGCGGAGGTTCTCCAGGGCCCCGGCCTTGAGCTGGCGCCGAATGACGGTCAGTAAGGCCCGGTCCCGGATGGTCCGCCGGAGGAGCGTGAGCAGGACCTGGTGGTCGATGGACCCGAAGCAGTCCCGAATGTCCCCTTCAATCACCCACGTGTACGCCCCCTTCGGGGCCGTGGCCAGCTGATGAATGCGGGCCAGGGCATGGTGGGCGCTCCGGAAAGGCCGGAAGCCATAGCTGTGCGGGGCGAAGTGGGGCTCATAGATGGGCTCCAGAATCATCCGCACGGCTTCTTGGACGCACCGGTCCTTCAGGGTGGGAACGCCCAAGGGCCGGAGTTTGGTCGGGTCCGACGCCTGGGGAATGTACAGACGGCGCACCGGCTGCGGATGGTACCGCCGGGCGCGCATGGTCTCTACGATGTCTTGCACCAGGGCCTCCTGGGCCGCTTCCGTCTGCAGGTGTCGGGCCGTCATCCCGTCGACGCCGGGCGTCCGGCTCCCGCGGTTGGATAGCACGCGCCGCAGCGCCGTGCGTATCCACTGGGGGGTTTCCAGCAGCTGATAGAGGCGGTCAAAGGTGGCCCCTGGTTGACTGTACGCACACAACCGTTGTGGCTTTCGAGTCACGAAGTCCGCGCCCCAGGCGAGGGGCTCCGTCCTGCCCATACTCCGGGCCTCCTTGCGGTCTACTCGCGTCAACGGGGAACCTGCGGTCCTTCGCCCTGTGGAAGGCTTTCCCGTCCGCCGACTCCTACGACCGCTCTGCCCGCGCGCCGCCTCCTCAGGTGAAGCGACCCCAGCCCGGCTGGGCCGACGGCGCACGTTCCTCAGTGTCCGATGCCTGCCTTCATATGAGACCGACCGGTGTCCTCTGTACGCCGGGCACGCTGGGACGGCGCTCAGTCCCTCCGGACCGCCGTTCACTCGCACACACCGCGAGCCCCGCCACCGACGTCCTGGCGGCGGCGAGCCATGCCGTCTCCCCATTCCCGACCGTTCGCAGGGAGTTAGCCCTCACGACGCCTCAACGAGGATTCCTCACGTCACCAGATGGTCTCCGGGATAGCCCCGCCCCACGGCGCCGGGATGGCCGTGGACGGGTACGTTGCCGGTGGGCTTCAGACCCTGGCCTGCTCGGGCCAGCGCCTGCCACCGTGTCCGCGTCGCCGGGAGGGCCGGCGACGACCTTGCCAGGCTTACAAGCATCAGCTTTCGACTGAGCGCACCGGGCGGTGGTCCTTCGAATGGCCAAACGTCGGGCGGGTCCCGCCCCCGGTGCCGGCGTCGGGGTAGACCCCATACACCGATCGGGTTGTGCTGTCCCCATGGACAAACAGGGCGGCATCGGGAGTCCACACCTGGTCGTGGAGCAATGCGCGGGCCGCGACGGCGCTGAAGACGGCGGCTCCGCCCGCCGCCGCCAGCTTGTCTAAGGCCCGGCCCAGGGCATCGTCGGTCAAGTCGGCGGCGGCGATCCCGGCGCCGACCAGGAGGGCGGTGTCGGTGAGCGCCAATGCCTCCGGGACACGATAGAGTGCGCATTCCGGTCTAATCCACCACAGAGTCCGGTAAGTCCCCGCCAGGGAAT
>JBMFXK010000455.1:0-2525 GCA_049964315.1 Clostridia bacterium
GGCCGGCTGGAAGCGGTGACGGTCGCCCTGGGAGCGGCACCGCCCGGCCAGTACGACATAGTCCCCGTCCGCCACGCCACCGCCAGCCAGCGGGCGGCCTTCCAATCGTGGCTCCAGAGTCCCTTCCCAGCTTGAGCCTAAGCGGACGGCCGGAGCAGGAGGGAGCACCTGAGGACGGCGTCCCATCTGTGGTGAGGTCCACAGCGCCGCAATTCCGGGAAACTGGCACGCGTCGGTCAGATCGTGGATCTCTCCGACGACGCGGGAACCTCCTCGGGCACTGGTGTCGGGCGGTCGGTCGTGACAGCGTTCCGGGGACCTAACCTGTCCCCGGAACGTTGTCAACACTGTAGTGTCGCGCTCGTTTGGACGACACCACGCGCATGGGCTGTACAATGATGCGAAGAGATCAGCCCGGGAACTGATGCCAGGGCGGGTTGCGGAGCCTGTCGGGCGCAGACCCGTTCCCGTGAAGCTGTAGAGACCGACGGGCCCCGAACGGGCCGGTGGGGATCAATATCATCGCACGAGGAGGGATCATTCTGGCCATCGTACTGACAGAGCCGGAACGGGCACTCCTGGCCGGGGACAGGGGTCCGGCCAGCGCCTTGGCCATGCGCCTTCTCGTACGCATGGCCGAGATTCAAGGAGCACCACGCTTTGTTCCCATCGTGGGGGCGCACATCGACGGCTGTGTCTACGAGGGCGACGCCGTCGTGGACTTCGTCGAGCATGTGCGCGAACTCGGGGCACATGTCGCCGTCCCTACCACACTCAACGCCGTCTCGGTCGAGGTCGGGTCCTGGCGACGGCTCGGTATTCCATCGCGGTTCGGGCAGCAGGCCACGCGTATCGTCGACGCGTACCTAGCCATGGGGGCTCGGCCCACGTTCTCCTGTGCGCCATATCAAGTCGGCAATGAGCCACGCTTCGGCGACCAGGTGGCCTGGGGGGAATCAAACGCCGTCGCATACTGTAACTCCGTGCTGGGAGCGCGCACGGAGCGCTACGGGGACTTTCTCGATATTGCCGCCGCCGTGGCCGGACGGGTGCCGTTCGTCGGCATGCACGTCACCGAATCTCGCCGCGGCCGCGTTCGCTTTGCGCTCGCGGATGACGTCTCCGACCGGGTGCGCCGATCCGACCTGTTCTGGCCAGTGCTGGGATATTGGCTCGGGGACCAGGTACAAAACCAAGTCCCTGTCCTCGAAGGGCTGCCTCGGTCGCCGACACCGGACAATCTGAAAAGCTTCTTCGCCGCCGCAGCCTCTTCGGGCGCCGTGGCCCTGGCCCACCTGGTCGGCATTACACCCGAAGCGCCCGATGTGGCGACCGCGTGTCAAGGCGACGTTCCGACCGAGGTCACGCTGATACGGCAGGAGGACTTGGCGCGGATCGCCCGCACGCTGACCACGGCTCGGCACGGTGCCCCCTTGGATGCCGTGGTGCTTGGGTCGCCGCATCTCTCCGCGGTGGAGTTTCGCGCCATCGCCGCGGCGATCGCCGGCCGTCGCAAAGACTCCCACGTCCGTGTGTTGCTCACCACCAACCGCATCGCACGCGACGTCGCCAAGAAAGACGGTACCCTGGCCATCTGCGAAGCGTTTGGCGCGGAGGTGGTGACCGACACGTGCATCTTGCTGGCACCTCTCTTGGGGCCCGAAGTCGGGACCCTCATGACCAACTCGGGCAAGTACGCCCACTACTCGCCGGGGCTGCTCAACACCGAAGTGGTTTTCGGGTCTCTGACCGACTGCATGCATTCGGCCGTGGCCGGACGCGTTATCCTCGACGATGCCTGGTTCTGATCGGAAGACCATCGGCGCCTCGCGGCGCACAAAGGAACTGGTGATACTCATGCAAAACGACAGCGCTGTTCGCGGTCGGACCCTGGTCAAGGGCGCACCGGCCGCCGCTCCGTTGGTAGTCACCGACCATCCCTTGTCCTTTTGGGGCGGTTACGATCCGGTCACGGGACGCATCGTCGATCGCCATCATCCGCTGTACGGCGTCGAGTGCGCGGGACGCGTGCTCGCGTTGCCGGCCGGCCGTGGATCCAGCACGGGGAGCGCCGTGCTGCTAGAGGCCATTCGGGCAGGTACGGCCCCGGCCGCCCTCATCATCAGTCGGGTGGACCCCATCCTCGCGCTCGGGTTGGTGGTCGCCGACGAACTTTATCAACAAACGCGCAGCTTGGTCCTCGTTCGGCCGGAAGAGTGGGGGTGGCTTCACCATTGGTCGCGTGCCATCGTTGACCCGGCCGGGTGGGTCCAAGGCGAGCTCCCGGTCGTACCCGCCGCACCTTGACGTAACACGGATCCGTGGTGGAACAGAAGTCCTGACGCCGGACACGCTGGTTTCCTTGAGAGCCCACTGCAATAACGGGAAGTGACGTTCATGGTGTCGGGCGGAGGCCAAGCAGAGTGTCTTGTCTCGGCGTATCTGGCGCCAACGTGTGGGCCATGCACGCGGAGCGGCAGGCGTTTGCCGCTGGGGTCCCGAACTCTACGGCAGTCGAGCCGTGT
>JBMFXK010000456.1:0-2509 GCA_049964315.1 Clostridia bacterium
GCAGCAGGTTTTCCTCGGCTTTCTCGGGTGAACAGGGCGTCAACGTTCGCCCGTGCCGGTCAACCACCGGCACCTCGACCACAGTGTTCAAAGGTCCCTCCCGGCTTATTATGCCGGAAAGGCTCAGCGAGGGCGCTCCGCTTCTTCGGTGGGGCGGGAGCTGCGCTGCGCGTCGAGGTCATGGAAAAACAGCCGCCGGGCGTTCAGGGCCGCGATGCGCTGGAAGGTTTCATCCTCAAGTCCGAGACGCTGTCGCACCGTCTCCAGCTTCTCCCACTCCGCCTGAAACTGTCCGGGCCACCCGCCCGAGGCGAATAGGAGCCGCTCCGCCCCCACCCTCTGCAGGGCTTCCTGCAGGAACAGGGGAGCGGCACCGGCCGTGAGCAGCGCTACGTTCGGACGCGCCTCTGCCAATGCCAGTGCGTCCTCCCAGAATCGCGGGTGACGGCCGTGAATGGCCAGGATGATAGTGAGCTCCGGGAAGGCGAGCGCGATGTCGTCCCAGTCGCCGGGGTCCGAGAATCGAAACGGCGCCGCACCGAGGCCCGCCGCCGCAATGAGGGGCTTGCCCTGCCGGGACAGGGCGGCCGCGATGGATCGGTAGCGCGGGTCATAGGCGTGTGTGCCGGCAAGGCCTGGCCAGGCGAATGCCCCCCGGGCACCCTCGGCCAGCAAGGCTTCCAGCACCTCAGGGTACTGAGGGTGCGCGGGGGCCAGCGATGCCTGCCGGGGTGCGTCGTACGCCTGGGCCAGCAACTGACGGCCCGCCTGGAGCGGGTCGCTGGCCACCAGTGCCTTCCAGTCCAGCAGCACCCGGCGTTCCGGTTCCGGTGTGCGGAAATCCTGCCCCGCCTCCGGCTCAGAGGGCTCTCGAATCGGGACCGCCTTGGCCCACGAGGCTGCGTCGACCGCTCCCAGCTGGATGAGCGCGGCGCTGGTGGCTGTCGCGAGTCCCACCTGCTCGCCTTCCTTGAGACTAGCCAGGACGCGGCCCCGGTGCGCGGCCATGGCGCAAGGGACGTAGTTGATGCCGCCAAAGCGGCCGGTGAGCGGCACCAGCACGACGGTGCCGCCGATCTCGAAGCTGCGGGCTACCGCCAGCTCCTGGAGCCTCTCGGCTTCCCGCTGCCCTCTGGCACTGGTCACCATGAACACGAGATCGGGGAAGAGCCCGCGGCATTCCTCCCACCGCTCGGGATTTTCTGCATCCAGGCCCAGCAGCACGGCCGCACGGCCGTAACGGGTCGCAATGGCGGCGATGCCCTCGCCAGGATCGAACCAGGGGCGCTCGGCTGGATAAAATTCACACTTGGCCTGCTGACCCAGAATGCGGCCGTCGGCGTCAATCACGAGTGCACACTGCTGGCGCAGTCCGGTGTCGGGGTCAAGGGTGCGGAGACTTCCCGTCACCACCCCGATGGCCAGGTCCTGCGCCTGTCGGCACAGAGCGTCGGTCTGCCGGTTGGGAACCACCTCAAGCGGGTTTAAGCCCAGAAACCATTCCGGAAACACAACCAGGTCCGCTCCCATCTGGCGGGCCATGCGCATGTGCTCGAGGGTTCGGTTGAGGCAGTACGCCATGTCCCGCTGGTACGGTGCCTGACTGATGGCGATCTTGGGCATCACCCCCACCACCCCCTTCCAAAAGATAGGGGAAATGGGTTAAAATGGCAATGACCATCCGATCACGGTTTCCGCCTCGGGACGGGCATCCCCCTGTGCCGCCTCCACGACTGGAAGAACGGTGTCGCCTTCGCGGACGTAGATGGCACTCTGTCCGTCGAAGTGCGTGTCAAACAGGGTGGCGAGGAGTTGGGGGTTTATGCCCGCCCGGATCGAGGGCTCACGGCGCATGGCTTCCAGTAAGCCTTCCTGTTGCCACTGCTCCCTCCGCGATCGGTGGTCACTTGCCTGCGCGAACACCCAGGCGTCCGTCCAGGTCCACGGGTTGGCGGAGGGCTGTGCGATGATGTCGGCGCCCAGTGCGGCCAGCCTGGGGACCAGAGGCTCAAATCCCGGTTCACGGCTGGTGTGGGGCGTGACGAACGCGTCATAGCAGATGGCGACGCCCAACCGGTGGTTGCCAACCGGCACCGGTGCCGCGGGGATGGCGGGACCGCGGGAAAGATACAGGCGATCCTCCTGCGTCGGCACCAGGTTGCGCTTGCGCGTCACGGCGACCACCCGTCCGTCAGGTCCGAATGTCAGCGCCAGGTTGTATACCGCCCCTCCGCTGGCGCGGAATTTATCCGAACTGTACCCAAGCCCATTTTCCGGCAGCAGCGCGGAGCCTCCCACCAGGGTGATGTGGAACTCCCGCGCCAGCCGGCTCATGGTCCGGTACCAGGCGCCATATACGACCGGAGCCGTCAGATGAAAGAAGGCCACCGGGATCCGCAAGGTCCGCCGGGCCAGCATGGTCCGGGCCAGCGGCGCGAGCTGGGCGCGGCCGAGAAGGGCGAACGCCTCATCCAGCGTGCCCAGTCGCCGCACCCTTTCGGGTGCCCCC
>JBMFXK010000457.1:0-2487 GCA_049964315.1 Clostridia bacterium
GGGCGCGGGCCACCACGGTTCCCGTGACGCGACGCCCGGTGCTCGACACCTGCGGAACCGGCGGCGATGGAAGTCACAGTCTGAACGTATCGACACTGGCGGGCCTGGTGGCGGCCGGAGCCGGGGTGGCCGTGGCCAAGCACGGCAACCGCTCGGTGTCGTCCAGGAGTGGCAGTGCCGACGTCCTGGAGGCGCTGGGCATCCCCATCCCGCAGACGGCGGAAGAAGCTGGCCGACAGGTGGACGAGGTGGGCTTCGGGTTTCTCTATGCCCCGCTGCTCCACGCTTCGATGCGCCATGCCGGACCCACCCGCAAGGAGCTGGGCGTGAGGACGGTGTTTAACCTGCTCGGCCCGCTGACCAACCCCGCCGGGGCGGAACACCAGCTCCTGGGCGTGTTCCAGGCCTCCTGGGTGGAGCCCGTCGCACGCGTACTGGCGGAGCTTGGCACCCGGCACAGCCTCGTGGTGCACGGCGAGGGCCTTGACGAGGCGACGCTGGGCGGCGACACGCTGGTGGCGGAGGTGCGTGACGGCACCGTCACCACGTACACCCTCACGCCCGAAGAGGTGCACATCCCCCGCGCCCCTCAAGCGGCCATCCGAGGCGGCGGACCCGACGAGAACGCCCGCCGGGGCGAGGCCGTGCTGGCTGGGGCGCAGGGTCCCGATGCGGACATCATCGTCCTCAATGCCGGTCTGGCGCTGTACGCCGCGGACGTGGTCGACAACGTGCGGGACGGTGTGGCGGAAGCGCGCCGAGCCATCCGCAGCCACCGGGCGATCGAGCTGCTGTCAGAGCTTAGGGCATGGCGCGAGGTGCCGGCGTGAGCCGGGTGGCGCCGGAGCGCTTCCTCGGCGATCTGGTGCGGACGGCGCGTGTCCGGGCCGAGCAAGCTGCCCGCGATCCTCGCCTGGCAGACGTGACGCCGCGGGTGCCGGCGGAGCGCGCGCGCCTGTCCCGGTCGCTGTCATCCCGGATGTTTGGGGTGATCGCCGAAAGCAAGCAGCGATCGCCGTCGGCCGGCGTCCTGGAGCAGGGGGTGTACGATCCCGCGGCACGCGCGCGGCTCTATGAGGAGGCCGGCGCGGCCGCGATGTCGGTGCTCACGGAGCCGGCCTTCTTCGGGGGAAGCCTCGAGCACCTTCAAGCGGCCCGAGCCTCAACCTCGCTTCCCCTCCTGCGCAAGGACTTCCTGCTCCATCCGGCACAGGTCGCAGAGGCGCGGCGGTGCGGGGCCGACGCCGTGCTGGCCATCGTCCGCATCCTGGATGACGCGGCGCTGTCGAGCCTGATCCGAGAAGGCGATCGGCTCGGTCTCGATGTGCTGGTCGAGGTGCATGGCGAGAGCGAGCTGGCGCGGGCGCTCCGGGCGGGAGCCTCCCTCATCGGCGTCAACAACCGTGACCTGGACACGTTTGTCACGGACTGGGAGCGATGCCTGCGGCTGGCCCCTCTCATTCCGGGTGGGGTGATTGCGGTGGCGGAAAGCGGGATTCGCACGCTTGATCAGGCCAAGGCGCTTCACCGTGCCGGGTTCAGGGCCATCCTGGTGGGCGAGGCGATCATGACCGCGGGGACCGGTCTTCTGGGGGAAGTGACCGCGTGGGCGGGATCGTGAAGATCTGCGGCCTCATGAATGAGCGCCAGGTGGGCGACGCAGTGGCGGCCGGGGCCGATCTGGGCGGGATCATCCTGGGCCCCGCACGCCGCCAGGTCGCCCTGGACGAGGCCGTCAGCTGGGCGAGACACTGGCCCGGACGCCTGGTAGCGGTCCTGCGCGAAGCCGACGACTCCGTATGGGAGCGAGTGTTTGACGAACCGTGGGCCGGCCTGCAGGTTTACGACGGACCGGTGCCGGACTGGGTGCCGCGTGCGCAGGCCCGACGGCTCCTGGCCATCCGGCCGGGAATCCGGGAGGCCGATCGTGGGGACGCCGATGTGCTCCTGCTGGAGGGACCCCGTCCCGGTTCGGGTGAGCGGCTTCCCTGGCACCGGATGCCGCGGCCCCAGGGCACGTTCTGGCTGGCGGGAGGTCTTTCGCCCGCCAACGTGGGCGAGGCTGTGGCGGCACTTCGGCCCCAGGGTGTCGACGTTTCCAGCGGTGTTGAACGTGACGGGATGAAGGATGCGGCGATGATGCGTGAGTTTGTGCAGCGGGCACGGGAGGCGATGGCATGACGCGAGTGAAGATGGTGCCCGATGCACGGGGCCGTTTCGGCGCCTTTGGCGGCCAGTATGTGCCCGAGACCCTGATCCCGGCCCTCGACGAACTGGCCGCCGCCTATCGGGCGGCGCGCCAGGATCCGGCGTTCCGCCGCGAACTTGGCGGATTGCTGAAGGACTACGTCGGTCGTCCGAGCCCGCTCACCTATGCGGGACGCCTCTCGGAGGAAGTGGGCGCTCCGGTGTATCTGAAGCGCGAGGATCTGAACCACACCGGCGCGCACAAGATCAATAACACCATCGGCCAGGCGCTGCTGGCCC
>JBMFXK010000458.1:0-2481 GCA_049964315.1 Clostridia bacterium
GCGCTGCGCGTGTACGACGGTTGCGCTGGCGCCAGCGCAGAAACTGGCGCCGAATCTGAACGCGAGTGTGCCGGTGCATGGCTCTCCCCCTAGTCCTCCCGGGTGACGCGGCGCAGCCCGGCCTGGGCTATCCCGGCTAGTCGCTCGAACTGGGCGGCGTGACGGGGCGACCGCCCGCGCGTCGCCTGTAGCTCCGCTTGATAAAAGCTCCGAAGAGCCTCCCAGACGGGCGCCGGCACGGGTTCAGCACTCCGCTCGATCTGGATGAAGAGCTTGCGGGCCGCGTCGACCGTCTGGTCCAGCGCCCGGGTAAGATCGTCCCGCTGATGACGGAGCCGCGTCATTTCAGGGTTTGGCGGAAAGGACATAGGAAAACCTCCTGACTCACACGACGGGCGTGCCGGCTTACGGTTCGGGGCGCTCGGGATAACACGCCGCGGCCCCAAACTCTATCTCGGGCCATACGCGGGTGGCGTCAGTCTGCCGAGCCGGCTCGTCCGTATACGGCACGGCCCGTCGGGTCCAGGATGCCCCCTCCCAAGGCGATGCATCACAGATTACTCGCACCTGAAACCCCTCGCCGTCGTTGACGAACACTTCCGCACTGGTGCTGTGGCCCTCGGCCAACGCTTCCGTGATCGCGTGAACGAGTCGCCGGAGGCCCTCAGGGTTCCCAACCAGGTAGGCCGGGTCGTGCCACACGGCTTGGGCATGCAGGTGCAGCAGCGGAATCGGGTCCGCGGCCGGGGTTTCCCGGCCCTCATTCATGGGACACCGCGTCATCCTGCATGCTCGTCGACGCCGCGGTGTAGCACGCATCGCAGACGTACGCTTCGTCGGTATTGCCGGGGCCGGGACGTTGGACCAGATGCCAGCCCATCGCGAGAACCGCGGCTTCCGCCTCGTCCCACGACGCCCCGTCCATCTCCAAATTGCACTCCTGACCGCATGCGGCACAGTCCACCCACCATTGGCTGGTGAGATCCCCGGAATAGCGCAAGGTAAGGGGGGCCGGCAGCGGCTCTAGCGGTCGCGGAACGGGCGGAAGTTGTCCTACATCCACCACCACGGATCGGTCTTCAGCATCAGCGACGTCAAAGACCGTGGCGAGACTCTGCGGATCCCGGTGGATCGCGAGAGCCTTCCGTGCCGCGTCCTCGGGACTGTCGGCCTCGAGATCAATCGTCCAGGTCAGGTGGTACTCCATCAGATCCCCTTCTCGTCGGCGAAGTGAGGCCGGTCGCCCACCAGCTGGTCGGCATACCCATCCGCGCACCCCGCATCCATCGGCCAGCGGCCGGCCGTATCGGGAAACACGCAGAGCAGCGCGTCATCCTGGTTCACAAGCTGGACGGGCACAGAGAAGAGGTCGGTCACCGTCGCCGGCGCGGTGAAGGTCCGGCCCTCCGCAACTGCCCGGCCGAACACGTTGAGCCACCGTTGGCGATTCTGGGGAGACACGTCAAGCCGCATCCGGAACTCCGGATGCCCGAACGACGCGCGGAGGCCCGCTGTTTCCGCCCACGGGCCGTCCAGATAAGCCCGGACCGACCAGCCGACCTGTTCGATGATCGTGCGCTCTTCGGTTTGACTGAACGCCGCGGCGTCCTCGGGTGTGAACCCCGCGCGGATCCACTGGCAGATCCGGCAGGCGCACGTGTCGGAATGCGTCATGATCACTCCCCCTATTCGTGTGGCAACGCGTGAGCATTCGGCCCGCCCGACCACACACAAAGCCCCGACCGCAGGCCCCTGTACCCAAGGGCGTTAGGATGTCGGGGGCAGGCGGGGCGGTGGGCGCCAACCGGTCTGGGCGAAGTAGCGGGCGAGCATTTGCGCCGCCAACAAGCGCTGGGCGACGGGCGGGAGCCCGGAGTCCGTCAGGGTGAGCGCGACGATCCACCCGTCGTGGACGCCGAAGAAGATCCAGGGCGGGGAACCCAGGCCCCAAAACACGCGCGACGACACGGCATACGGGGTCAGGGCGCACCCGGTGGGAACTTGGTGGGGATGGATGTGCGCCAGACCTGGGCAGTCGTTGACCACCTCGGCCAGCGCCTCGTTCAGGGTCCCGGGCTGCACAAACAGCGTGTCGCTGACGTTGGGCGAAAGCGCAAATCCGGGGATTGGCGATAGCGAGGGCGTGCTCGTCACCTCAAAGGTGTATGCATCCCAGGCATAGCGAAAGGGACCGCTATTCATCCAAGGCGCATACGGCGTAATCCAGGGAACGGCGAGCGACGAGCCGGCCGCGAGCCACTCGGGCTGGGGGATGCGCACCCCGAAGTAGGCTCTTGCGTCCGGCCAGCGCCCCGACGGAAATGACACGCCGCCCAGGCGGGCGGACGCGGACACCGTGCGGGTAATGGCCCGCGGCGGCACCAGTCCCTCGTGACGGGCCAGCGCGACCACTCGGCTCCGCATTGGAGGCAGCCAGCGGGCGTCGGTGCGCCAGAACCCCACCGCCACCAGCACGCCGGC
>JBMFXK010000459.1:0-2467 GCA_049964315.1 Clostridia bacterium
GCTGCTGGGTCACCCGCGCGCCCGGCGCACCGATGCGATAATAGCCGTGCCGCTCGTCGCCCAGCAGGCGCGTGAATACGGAGGCGCCGTCAAAGCGCGGAAACGCCAGCCAGTCCACTGAAGCGTCCGGCCCCACCAGCGCCGCGGTCCGGCTGTTGGAGAGGAATCCGTAAAACTGCATGTGACCCTCCCGCTCCTGCATTAATGGCCCTGTCCGCTGGCATGAGGCGCGCTCCCGCCGTCGGGGGAATGCCCGGCCGGCGCTGCGTTCAAACTGACGATGGTCTTGATGTCGTCCGGCCCCTTCTCCAGAGCCTTGTCAAAATCGTCCAGGGAGTAGCGGGCGGTGATGAGCTGTTCCAGGAGTCCAGGAAACTGGATGCCGAATCCGGCCAGATCCTGGACCGCCCGCTCGTAATGAGCCCGGGCGGCATTGACTGAACCCACCATGGCCTGATTCTCCAGCACCATGGTGCTGTTCATTAGGTTGACGTCCACTTCGAGGCTATGGTGGCCGCCAGTCACCCCGGTGAGTGCCAGCACGCCGTTTTTGGCCAGGGCCGAGAGGGCGCGGAACACGAGCGGGGCGTAGCCGGTCGCCTCCAGGCCGATATCAAACCCGCCTGGCGGCCCTGCCTTTTCCAATGGCTGGCTCGTGTCATCAACGTAGTGAGCCCCCATCGCCTCGACGAATCGCGCTTTCTTCGAATCGGCGGGGCGCCGGTCCACCACATAGACGTCAAGCCCGCGGCTTTTCAGCAGCATGGCGGCCAGCATGCCGACCGGTCCCGCTCCGGTGACGAGGCCCGTGCCCGGATGGCCCGGTGCATTGTGGATCTGAAGTGCCCGCTCCAGAGCCTTCTCCACGATCGTCAGCGGCTCGGTCAGCACCGCCAGTTCGCCCAGGCCCTGCGGCACCCGCACCACAGCGTCCGCACCGAGGGTCAGGCGCCCACGCAGGAAGCCGTCGAGGCCCTTGATGCCATGCTCGTGATAATGGCCGGAGATGCATTCGTCCCAGCGTCCGACGGCGCAGGCGGGGCAGAGCTCAGGACAGGGGCGCCGCACGATGGGCACCACCAGGTCTCCCGGCTTAAAGACGCCGTCTCCCTTCTCCGCCCCGACCACCCGGCATAGGCTCTCATGGCCCAGCACCAGTTCGTCCTGCCCGTCCGGCGCCTCCCCGTACAGTCCTTCGCAGATCTCGGCATCCGTACCGCAGATGCCGACCGCCACCACATCCAGAACCAGCTCCCCGGGGCCCGGTTCGGATACGGCCACGGTGCTCTTCCGGAACGAATTCTGCTTGCCCGGCGTCAGCACGATGGCGTCGGTATAGGTCATGACCAAACTCCTTTCGCAAACATGGCACTCCCCGCCCGTCCGTGTCAGGGCCCGGGGGCTTTCTCACTGCCCAGCGCCTCCAGCATCCGGCTCAGCCGGTACATCCCGCGCCGCGCGGCGGGACTCCGCAAGCGGCGCCAGAGCGCAAACAGGCTCAGGTTGGGAGGCGGATCTTCGGACACGGCACGGACGAGGTCTTCCGCCGGAAACCGGGCCATCATCCCCATCAAGCCGAAGGCGTTGCGCAGAGCCTGCGTACGCGACTCGTGAGCGAGTTCCCGCACCAGGATGGCAAACAGCTCGTCGGATTGCTCCACCGCGGCCACCACCGCCTCGAAGATGCCATGGCGCTCGAGGGCGGCCATCAGGCGTGTCCCGAGTTCGTCCGCCCCCGGGTCCCCCGGCGGCGTGCCCGACGCCGGGCGGTCAAGCGGCTCGGCCATCAACGCTTCTCCCCGTCCCGCGCCCCCGGCATGCGGTAGTCGGTGCGGGCCCACTTCTCTTCCACATGGACGCCTGTCTGAGGGTGACGCACATGGTGGCGGTGGTCGGTGGCGGGCAGCGGGGCTTCCTCACGAACAGCCAGCCGCTCGAGCGCCACCGGCAGCTCCTTGAACGCGGGGGTGTGGGTGGCCCGGTCGTGCAGACGGCTCGTGAGGCGATTCACGGCGGCCAGGGCCTGATCGTTCATGGGCAGGTACAGTTCACGCCCGACCACCCGATCCGTCACCTCGACGCGGACGCGCACGGCCCCCCAGCGCGATCGGAGCCGCACCACGTCCCCGGAGACGAGGCCGCGCTCGGATGCCAGCGCCGGGGACACCTCCACGAACGTCATGGGAACCCGGGCGCGAATGCCCGCCGACCGGTAGGTGAGCTGCCCCTCGTGGAAATGCTCCAAAAGCCGCCCGTTGTTGAGGTGGAGGTCATACTCGTCATCCACCGCCAGCGGAGCCGCGTACGCGACCGGGTGGAAACGGGCCAGGCCGTCTTCGAAATGGAACCGCTCGGCGTAGAGATACGGCGTGCCGCTTCCGTCCGGCGCGACCGGCCACTGCACGCTTTGAAACCCGGACAGCCGCTCGTGGGAGACGCCGGCAACAAGTGGTGTGAGGCGGGCCGC
>JBMFXK010000460.1:0-2467 GCA_049964315.1 Clostridia bacterium
CCACCACGTGACCCGCGCGGATCTGGCTGAACTCCTTCAAACTGAGGTGCGCCTCGCCCAGGACGGCGGTGAGGTGCACCGGCGTGAACTGCACCTGCCGCTCCATGGCTTCCGAGCGCTGCGGCTGCAGCACTTCGCCCTTCCACGCCCACGAGTGCGGGGCGACCGAATTGGCGTAGAGCCGGATGGCTGAGTACGGCCACACGACGGTAAAGCCGCCCTCGGTCTCCTCCAGCCGGAGATGAAAGCGGCTCACCACCACGAGGTCCTCCTGCCCCACGATCTGGGTGAAGGCCGGGTTGAACTCCGTACTTTCAATCTTGATGCCAAACTGCACCACGGCCGACCAGGCCTGGGCGTAGAGATCCAGCATGCGCTGGGAGAGGCGCTGGAACACTGCCCGCTCGATCTCGGTCAGCTCGCGCCGCTCCGCGTAGGCGATGCCCGGTCCGCCCAGCGCACGGTCGATGGCGACGAGCGCGAGCTGGATGTCAAACTGCGCCAACGCGGTCCCGGGGTCGGGGGGATGGGTGAACACGTGCAGCACACTGGGCGACGGCACCGAGGCAGCGTACTCGTCGTACGGCACCTGCTCGATGCCCGAAAACACCATCTGCGCCGAAGCGCGCAGATAGCCGGTGATAAAATCGCTGGCCGCCCTGCTGAAGCTCTCCGACACCATCGTGAGCGCCTCAACCTGAAGCTTCGAGAGCTGGTAGGGACGGCGAAAGTCGTAGGGACGCCATGCCGTCGTCTCCCGCGTGACCGCCAAGATTCTCCTCCCTTCCCACATTTTATAGAATCCGGCGGGGCGATGGCGATTCTGATACATCTGTGTCGACGCTGCCATTACTCACTGGCGTCAACCGCCCACGGCTGGACGGCGTGGTGTACTGCTGGGCCAGATTCTGAAACGGGGTCGCGATGCCGTTCACGCTTGATCTGCTGCACGCGCTCGGATTGGCCTGCAGCGCGGACGTGTCCTCCAGGCTGCGCAGAGCGCCATCATGGACGTGAACATGGCGTCGGCCATGACGCCGTTTGTCGGTCCGGCTGCCAATCCCGACCATGTGCCGCCTTGGAGAAAAAGGCGCAGGGTTCCTGCGAGGTACGGACCTGGTCCGCCTGGCGGGCGCTCAGGGGATCTCGATCCCGGCGTTCAGATACCAATTGGTGGTGTCGTAGCCGTCATTTTCGCTATCGATCACAACGTACCCGGGACGCAAGCCGAACGCGATGCCATTTCCACTCACCACGTCGTAGACCCATTGCGGCTCGATGAGGCCTCCCACCAGCCCCATGGTCCCACCAGGGCCGCCGGTCGGGGGACAGCCATCAGAAGGGTGGAGCAGCTCAGTTGGACTGAACGCGTAATTGAACCCGCCCGCGACGTACCCAGGCTGAGGCTTCGGCGGTGCGAGGACCGATACATCTAGACCGAGTCCGCCTGGGGCGCGTTCTACCATCCCAATCAGCTCAGTCAGGGCCGCCGCCAAGGAAGTGGCGTGCATTCCGGGGAGTAACTGTGCGGCCCAGGTCATCGGCCCTGTCGTCGACGGCAGTCCGCCGCTAAGCAGTTGGCGCTGCGCTGCCGTCGGCCGGTAAGCCGCGAGCGCTATGGACGGTAGCGTCCCCCATACCGGGACCGTGCCGGGTGGCACGAGCTGCAGCACCCCGGTTGGTCCCGTCGCCGTGGAATCCCGCACCGTCCAGCCCTGCAGCAGGGAGGTGGCGGTCAGCGGGGCCGCTGGTGCGCGTCCGAACCAGGCTGCTAAGGTCGTGGGGGTGACTCGGTAGTCGTTGTAGTCGGTGACGATGGTCAGGGCCGCCTGCTCCGGCATCACCCGACTCGCGGCGCGCAGGTCAGCCGTTTCCCACGCGGGGTAACAGGAGGGCGGGGGTATCGTCGTAGCCGCCGGCTCATGAGTCGGGACGGGAGACCATCTGACGACTCGGCTCGGGACGTTGGTGCTCAACGGTGCTTCCCGCGTTGATGCCGTTACGGGGGCACTCGGCGGTGCGGCAGCAGCACCCCCGCAAGCTGCGGCACCGACCGCAACCAGCAGCGCCGCCAATAGACGCCCGGGCCATCGTCGCAACCAGACTCCCCCTCAGGAGTACAACGTCACCACCCCCGCGGCCGATGCAGGCACCGGTCACGGGCACGCCGAGATCCTGCGGCGCCAGACCTTCGCCAGGTGCATCTGCTCCCGCTGGAGCTTCAGTTCGAGCTTCGAACTCTAGGGTTTTCCCTCCATCCGGGAGCAATGACGAGAACATCACGACGAAAGGCGTCCCTCTCCTCGACCTTCCCTTCGCAACCTGTCTTGTTCTCGGCCAAGAAGCAGTGTTCGAACTGACGGGACTCCGGAACCCGCGCAGTCAGATCGATCGTTTCCAGCCGGACCCTCTCCGGGCTGTTCTCGATCGAGACGAAGCCGGCGGACTCGTCCGCAAAGCCGGCGTG
>JBMFXK010000461.1:0-2462 GCA_049964315.1 Clostridia bacterium
GGCCCCGACCCCCCTCGTCACGTCCGCCGCGGGCGATTTCCGAAGCCCAGTGTCGGCGCCTTGGCATCGCCCGTCAACACCGCTCCCGCGGAGATGGCGCAGACGCGGCGGCGGACTCTGCGGGCCGCCGTGGCAAGGGTCCATCGCAGCACGCCGGGAATGGAGGCAGCCGTCAGCCGATGATCCTCCCAAGGACCATCCCTGGGAGGCGAGCCTAGCGGGACTTTCGCAGTTATGAGTCGTACCTGACGGATTCGGGCCGAGCCGGCCTGCGGGTGGGCGGTGAAACCGCTCTGCCGCAGGCCTTTTGGTCGCTCACCGAGCGCGTCGGTTCGGCCCCTTGCGTAGTACCTGATATAGTCGGCAGAAGATGCAGGACATACAGAGGACAGCGGCGAATGCTCCCATATATGTAGTACCTGAATGGAGGCCTCCCCTTGGCCGTCCATCTCGTTCGCAAGACGGTCCGCAACCACCAGTACTGGTACCTCGTCGAGTCCCGACGCGTGGATGGCAAGCCTCGCGTCGTCTGGCAGCGCTACCTCGGCAAGGCCGACGACATCGCCCGCAAGCTCGCCGCTGTCCGCGACACCGAGGTCTACGACTTCGGCGCCGTGGCTGCCTGCCTCGCTGTCGCAAGCACCCTCGACCTCGAGGCTGCCGTCAACCGCCACGCCCATAAGCGCCGCCAGGGCATCCCCATCGGCCGCTTCATCCTCCTCGCCGTCGTCAACCGCATCGTCGCCCCCAAGAGCAAGGCCCAGATCGGCAGCTGGTACGACACCACCGTCCTGCGCCGTCTGTGGGGCACCCCTGCCTCTGCCTTTACCAGCCAGGCCTTCTGGGCCGCCATGGACCACCTCGACACCCCCGCCCTCGCGGCCATCGAGACCGATCTCGCCCGCGCCGCCATCGACCGCTTCGGCGTCCGCCCCGCCGCCCTCGCCTACGATGGCACCAACTTCGCCACCTACATCTCCAGCCACACCCCCTCCGATCTCGCCCAACGCGGCCACAACAAGCAAAAGCGCGGCGACCTGCGCCAGGTCAGCCTTGCCCTGCTCGCCACCGTGGATGGCCATGTGCCCCTCATGCACGACACCTACGCCGGCAATCTGCCCGACCCGAGCGAGTTCCAAAGCGTGCTCAAGCGCATGCACGACCGCCTCGAGAGCCTGGCCGTGTTGGACGCCGAGGGTGAAGGCATCACCATGGTGTTGGACAAGGGGAATCCCACGAAGGCGAACTTCACGACCTTCGGGCACAGCCACGACACGCAGGGGATATCCTTCGTAAGCTCCCTGTCGCTGGCGCACCACCGGGATCTTGCCGAGGTGGAACTCATGGCGTTCTCCGAGGTGGACCCGGTACGCTGGCCAGGGCTTTTGGCCTTTCGCACCGAGAAGAGCGTGTACGGTAGCACGCGGCGTGTGGTGGTGACCTACAATCCGGCCCTGGCGCAGGGGCAGATGGATGGCGTCCGTCGTCAGCAGGAGAAGGTCGAGAAGGGCCTGGGAGTGCTGGCGGAGCGGCTGTCCCCGTCTGCCGACGGCGAGCGGAGACGGCGGACCACGCGCGAGGCCGCCGAGCGCTACGTGAGACGCCTTCTTGCACGCTACGGCGAGGCGGCGAGCCTGCTGAGCTGGGAGGTGAGCCAGGACGACGCGGGGCGGGTGCGGGTTTGGCACGCCTGGGACCCGGCCAAGGTCGAGGATCTCAAGGCACACCGCCTGGGCCGGACGGTCCTATTCACCGATCACATGGACTGGACCGATGCGGACATCATCGCCGCGTACCGCAGCCAGGGCACACTGGAGAACGCCTTTCGCCAGATGAAAGACCCGCACTTCGTCACGGTGACGCCGATGTTCCACTGGACGGACCCAAAGATCCGCGTGCACCTGGCGATCTGCGTGATGGCGCTGATGGTGGCATCGCTTGTGCACCGCGAGGCGCGCAAGGGAGGCTTCGAGAACGGGTTCGACGCCTTGATGGAGACCCTTGGCGGCATCCGGGGAGTGGTGGATCTTCCTCTCGAGGGGTCCCGTGAACGGCCCCGCATCCGGCTCACGAAGCGCACGCCGCAACAGGACAAGCTGTTCGCCGATCTGGGGCTGGCCCGGTTCGATACCAGCGGCGGCCGCCCCTGACCGACGGCAGGTACAACAACGGCACGGCTCGCAAAGCCGCGCCGTAGAGCCGTTTCTGCGCCGTTGGCGCCGCTATCTCTGAAAGGTCCGCTAGGCCCCGAGGGCGAGGCTCAGGTCGGACGGTCCCACTTCGACCGCGGTCACTCCCTCCGTGGCGATGACCGCCTCGAGGCCGTCGATGCTGTTGCGCGTCTCCACCAGGACGATCGCCGCCATCGGCTCGGGCGCCCGTGGATCGCTCGTGGCGTGCGTCGCTCCGGGCCCAGAAGGGACGGGCGAGCGGCCGCTGCGGGGTGGGTTAGCGTCAGCTGG
>JBMFXK010000462.1:0-2461 GCA_049964315.1 Clostridia bacterium
GGCGGACGCAGGGTAGGGCAGATGCCCGTCCCGATAAGCCAGGACGCGTTGAAACGCCACCGTGGTCTCCGCCCCCGCGGCCAGGGACTCGGCGGCGCCCTCCGCCAAGACGAAGGCCCGCATCCGGCCGAACGCGCCGCCGACCACCACCTCATCGAAGGGCCCGCGCGCCGCGCGCCGTTCCACGATGGCCCGCGCGCCCCCGGCGGTGCCGAGCATCACGTGCTCCGGGCGAATGGCCAGGTCGACCGGTCCGGCGCGCGCCCACCGTGCCGCGCGGGCGGCGACCGGTTCCGCGGCGCGGGGCGATCCGTACAAGGCCCGCACCAGGGCCGCGTCATTCCGGGGAGAGAAGGCAGAGTGATGCGCGGTTGGGGGGAGGCTGGCTTTTTCGGCGCGTAGGTGTTATGCCTGGAGAATGGAACAGCGGGTCGTGCTCGAGGGCGAGGCGGTCTTGGCGGGCGAGGTCATGAGGCGGGTAAAGGTGCGACCGATCGGGGCGGGGGAGGTGGAGCGCTGGAAGGCGCTGATGCGGGCGCACCACTACCTGGGACTGCGCCATTTGGTTGGGGAGACGGTCTTTCACGTCGCGGAGGTGGACGGGCACTGGGTCGCGCTTTTGGGGTGGTGTTCGGCGGCGCTGAAAGTGAGCGTGCGCGACCGTTGGATTGGCTGGACGCCGCAACAGAAGCAGAGACGGCTGAAGTACGTGGCGCAAAACGGGCGGTTCCTGCTGCTGACGGGGGCGCGCACGGTACCGAACCTGGCGTCGCGGGTGTTGGCGATGAGTGTGCGGCGCTTGGCGGAGGACTGGCGCGCGGTGCATGGGCATCCGGTGGTGCTGGCCGAAACGTTCGTGAACGGGGAGCGGTTTCCGGGGACGTGCTATCGGGCGGCGGGCTGGGTCGAGGTGGGCCAAACCGAGGGCTACGCGAAGCACAACATGCAGTACACCGAGCACGGGGAACGCAAGCAGGTTTTTCTGCGGCCGCTGTTTCGCGGGGCGGAGGGCTGGCTGCGTGCGCCCTTTGACGCACCGGCGCTGGCGGTGGGAGAGCCGCCAGCGGTGGATTTCAACCGCATTGTGCTGCAAGGGAAGGACGGTTTGCTGGCACACTTGGCGCGGGTGCCCGATCGGCGGGATGTGCATGGGCAGCGGCACAGTCAGGTCTTCATCCTGGCGGTGGTGGCCTGCGCGGTGCTGGCGGGGATGCGCGGGTTTCGGGCCGTCGCGGACTTTGCCAAGGGCCTGGACCCGGAGGCCCTGCGTCGGCTGGGGGTACGGCCGCGGACCAGCAGCGGGGCGTTGTTGCCCCCGAGCGAGCCGACGATCCGGCGGACGATGCAGGGCATCGATGTCGCGGTGTTCGAGCAGGTGTTGGCGGACTTTGCACGGCAACTGGGAAGAGGCGCGCACGTGGCCTTTGACGGTAAGACGCTGCGGGGGTCCGGGTCCAACGGGCACAAGCCCCGGCACCTGTTGGTGGCCGTGACGCATGGGACGCCGATTGCGCTGGGGCAACGGGCGGTGGGAGAGAAGACCAATGAGATTCCGGAGGCGCGATCCTTGCTGGCGCCCCTGGACCTCCGGGGGCGGGTGGTGACCGGTGATGCGATGCATGCACAGACGGAGATCGCCAACTTCCTGGTGGCGGACAAGGGCGCGGACTACGTGTTGATCTTCAAGGACAACCAGAAGACCTGCAGCCGGCTGCTCGCCGCGATGGACTGGAGTCTTTTTCCCCCGCTACACCGAGCGTGACAAGGGCCACGGGCGGATAGAGGAACGGACCCTCCAATTGACGCCGCGCGTTCAGGGACTGCGTTTCCCGCATGCGGAACAGGGCTTCCGACTCGAACGCACCACGCGACTCAGCAACGGCACCCAGCGCCACGAAGTCGTCTACGGTGCCACCAGTCAGCCACCGGACCGCGCCGACGAAAGGAAGATCCTCGGTCAGCTCCGTGGGCACTGGACCGTGGAGAGCCTGCACCACATCCGGGACGTGACCTATGACGAGGACCGCTGTCGCATCCGCACCGGCAACGCCCCCCAGGCCATGGCGGCCTTGCGCAATCTCGCCACCAGCCTGATCAAGACCTGCGTCGCGCGCACCGTCGCCGCCGGCCACCGTGCTCTGATCATGAATGTGCCGCGCCTCCTGGACCTGGTCGGCGCCTAACCGCCTTCACGGCACCGTGACGCGGACACTGTCGAACCACCCCCTGCCCGCCCATCGCCGGTCCGACCCCGGCACGGGCTGGAACTTGCCCGCCAGCGGTGTCCGCGGTAGCCTGACGCCACTTCCCATGCCCTCCGAGACCCACGCGGCACGTCCCCGTGGCGTCGCCGCTCCACCGCCAATTCCCTCTTCCGCACCCCCCCTCCCGGAATGACGCGACCCTGCCAGGGGCGCGCTCGCAGCAGGGGCCCCGCCGCGCGCGGCGTAGTGGACCATCG
>JBMFXK010000463.1:0-2459 GCA_049964315.1 Clostridia bacterium
TGATTGTTCAAGATCTCCTCAATCAGGCCAAAGCGAAGCTCGCCGTCCGAACGGCAGATGCCGCCCGGACCCGACTCCCGCGCCTCGTTGATGCTCCAGCGCGCGCCCGCGTCCAGGTCCTCGTGCAGGTACTCGATCCAACGCGCCGGGTGCAGGCGCAGGGATCGGTCGGCATCCTTGTAACCCACCTCGCTCAAGACCGTGAAATGAGGCGCCAGCTCGCGAATCATCCGCGCCTTGTCGTGATTGGACAGATTGATCGTTCCGTTTGAGACCTCGACGTAGCGGCACCCCTTGTCCTCGCAGTAGTGGACATACTCGTCCACGCGGTGCTCCTGATAGCAGCGCTCAAACAGCGTGCCGCCAAAGAAGTATCCGATGCCGAGGTCGTTGAGGCAGTCGATCTTCTCATCCAGGTCGGCCGTGACCAGCGCTGTACCCCAGCCGAACTTGACCAGGTCCACAAGCTCGGCGCTGGAGTGGATGACGTCGGTAAAGTAGCGGGTCGGAGCGCCCGGGTCGATCAGGATGGTGAGTCCGGTTTCCCGCGGTTTAGCGCTCCGCGCCGGCAGGTTGAGCCGGAGCGGGTTCTCGTCGGCCGGAACCTGCGCTCGCTGAGCCATGATGTTCCTCCTAAAAGCTAGACGTAAAGCCTCCGGGACAAAAGCCTGGCGTCATGGTATCCGGGCCGTGTCAAGATTTGTTCAAGGTGCGCTCAATTCCGGCCACAAATCAGCCGCCGTTCAGCTTGGATCGCAAACACCGCTTGTCGGCGGCGTCCGGAGGAGTCGCCCGCGCGGCGGCGAACATCGAAAGCGAGAGCGGGCAATGGGTGCTTTGTGCGACCCTTGCCGCAGTGGCCCGGGGCTCGTGGCGAAAGGATGAGGGAATTGCGCAGCAATCGATTGAAGCAGGCGCTTCGCGCTGGCGAGGTCCAGTACGGCACATTTCTCAGTCTGCCTGACCCGCTGGCGGCAGAACGCGTGTCGCGGGTGGGCTGGGACTGGGTGTTGATTGACATGGAACATGGCCAGGTGGATCTGGCCACGGCCGCCATGATGATGGCGGCGATGCCGCAAGACGAAAACGCGCCCACGCCGCTTGTGCGGGTGCCCTGTGCGTCACATGACCACATCAAGCGCGCGCTGGATGCCGGGGCATTCGGCATCCTGGCCCCGATGGTGATGGATGAGGCGGAGTGCGAGATGGTGGTCGCAGCCACCCGGTATCCGCCGACCGGAAACCGGAGTGTGGCTGGCGGGCGGGCGCCGGTCGCTTTTGGCACCAATGCCCCCGAGTACTTCCAGAAGGCCAACGACGAGATCCTGGCCCTCATCCAGATCGAGCACATCGACGCCGTGGAACGCGCGGATGACATCCTGTCCGTTCCCGGCCTGGACGGGGTCTTCATCGGTCCCAGCGACCTGTCGGCGTCGATGGGGCTGCCGCCCACGCTCTCGCAGACAGATCCGGCATTTATCGACGCGGTGCGGAGGGTGCAGGCGTCCGCCCGGCGTCACCACGTGGCCGCCGGGATCATGGTGGCGGGGCTCGAGGACTCGACGCGCTGGCTGGCCGAGGGCTTCACGTACTTTGGGGTGACGAGCGAGCTGGGTTTCATGCTGGCCGGCATGACCCGCTTCCTGCAGTCCGCCCGGGCATCGTCCTAAGATGCCCGGCCAGGCCCGCGCGGAGGCTCCGTACACGGTGGTTGACGCATCGCGTGCGTTAGACCCCATGCCGGCGCTGAAGGCTCGCATCCGGGAGGCCGGCCACCGGCTCCTCACCCCGTCCCGCGCCGCTGTGCGGGAGACCGATGTGCAGGCGTACATCGGCGACGCCGACGCCGTCATCGCGGGCGCCCGCGAACCGTATCACGCCGGGGTGCTGGCTGCCGCCACGCGGCTTAAAGTGATTGCCCGCACCGGAGTGGGATACGACCGTATTGATGTGGCGGCCGCAACGGGGCGCGGCGTGGTGGTTGCCACCACGCCTGGGACGCTGGAGCGATCGGTCGCCGACCACGCGCTCCTGCTCATGCTGGCGGCCGCCCGGAACCTGATTCCGATGGATCGGGCGGTTCACGCCGGCAACTGGGAGAGGATGTCCGGCATCGAGCTGGACGGGAAGGTTCTCGGCATCCTGGGTCTCGGCCGCATCGGGCGCGAGGTGGCCGCGCGGGCCGCTGCCTTTGGACTCCGCATCCTCGCCTGCGATCCGGCCGCAGACAGAGACTATGCCGATCGGCACGGCATCACGCTGGCGCCGACCTGGATGGAGGTCGTGGCGCAGGCGGACATCGTGTCCCTGCACGTTCCGCTGCTGCCGGAGTTGGAACGTTTCGTCGGCCACGATTTCCTGCGCCGCATGAAAGCCGGCAGCATCCTCGTCAACACCGCCCGGGGTGCGCTCGTCGACGAAGAGGCGCTTTACGACGCGCTCGCCTCCGGGCACCTTAA
>JBMFXK010000464.1:0-2448 GCA_049964315.1 Clostridia bacterium
CCACCGATTCTACCAGCCCTCGGGCACCCCCCTGTACTTCAGAGAATATGTACGATGGACGTGGTGCTCTCTGATCGCGAGGTGGCGCAGCCCGACCTGCTCTTCATCGCCAAGGAGCGCTTGAGCATCATCACTGCGGAGAACGTGCAGGGCGCCCCGGACCTGGTGGTGGAGATCATCTCCGAAGGCAGTCGCAAGCGGGACGCGATCACCAAGCGGCACATCTATGAACGCCACGGCGTGCGGTTCTACTGGCTGGGCGATCCCGAAGAGGAGACCGTCCGCGTCTTCGAACTCAAGGACGGTGCCTATGGTGAGCCGACCACGCTGCGCGCCGGCCAGCAACTGACCTGCCCGCTCTTCCCCGGCATCACCGAGGATGTGGGCAAGCTCTTCGCCGAACCCTGAGTCATAACCCACCTCAACAACACACACGACACGCCGGGGGGCGGCCGGCCACCGCGACGGGCCGCCACGGTGATGACCGCATCAGGTAACTGCTCAGGCCGCGCGGGCGGGGCGGGCCAGGAAGTCGCTGGACAACGGGCGCGGGCTGTGGTAGCGTCGGCCTACCCGGGTGCCTCCCGGTTGAAGGGGTTGCGACCAGCGCATGCCGCCATCACGGCCGAGCCGAGAGGCGATCCTGGTCCTGTGCGCGACGGATCCGGAGCAGGTGGCCGACCTCGTCCTGGCGCTGTACGCCCGGGTGGATGCGCTTGAGGAACAGGTCCGAGAACTACAGCGACGGCTGGGCCTGACCAGCCGCAATAGCGGGAAGCCACCGTCGAGTGATGGCTACGACAAACCGGCGCCCAAGAGCCTGCGCGAAAAGAGCGGTCGACCCTCCGGCGGCCAACCCGGCCACCCGGGGCATCGCTTGGAGTTGCGCGCGGATCCCGACCGTGTCGTGGTGCATCGGCCCAGCGCCTGCCGGGGGTGCGGCCACCGATTGGGAGAAGAGCTGGTTGGCCACCCCTCGAACCGTCGGCAGGTCTTCGACTTGGTGGCTCGGGTGGAGGTCACCGAGCACCAGGTCCATGAGGTGGGTTGCCCGTGCTGTGGCAGCGTGACGGCGGGCGAGTTCCCGCCCGAGGTGTCGGCGCCGACCCAGTACGGTCCAGACATCAGGAGCTTTGTGGCGTACTGCGACAACTATCAGTTGCTCCCCACCGAACGCATCTGCGAGTTGATCTACGACCTCACCGGCCACGCGCTGAGTGAAGGGACCCTATACAGCCTCAACACGACCATCGCGGATGCGCTCGCGCCGTTCGGCGAGCGCGTCCGCGACCTGCTCGCCGCCGCGCCGGTCCTACACTGCGACGAGTCCGGCGTGCGGGTCCAGGGCAAGCTGCATTGGGTGCATGTCGCCAGCACCGCGTTCTTGACCTCGTACACCGTTCACGCCAACCGCGGCCAATTGGCGATGGACGCCGCCGGCATCCTGCCCCGCTTCGCCGGTGTGGCGATCCATGATAGTTGGGGGCCCTACTGGAACTACGACTGCGCTCACGCGCTGTGCAACGTCCATCACCTGCGCGAGTTGCAGGCGGTCCTCGAGCTCGATCAGCAACCTTGGGCCGGGGCCATGATCGGATTCCTGCGCACGGCCGAGCAAGAGGTCGGCGCTGCCATCGCCGCGGGTCAGGACCACCTGACGGCAGAGCGGCTCGCCGCCCTCACCACCCATTACGACGACTTGATCACCCAGGGCTTCGCCGCCAACCCCCTCCCGGATCCGCCGCCAGCTCCACGCCGCGGCCGGCCGAAGAAGAGCAAGGCCCGCAATCTGGTCGAACGCCTGGAGGCGCGCAGTGTGTCCGTACTGCGCTTCCTCCACGACTTCCGGGTGTCCTTCAGCAACAATCAGGCCGAGCGCGACATCCGGATGATCAAGGTCCAGCAGAAGGTCTCCGGCACCTTCCGGAGCAAGACCGCGGCCCAGGAGTTCTTCGGCATCCGTGCCTACATCTCCACGCTCCGCAAGCACGGGTTGCCCGTGCTCGACGGACTCCGCAACGCGCTCCAGGGGCACCCCTTCCTGCCCGAGGCGCCGACGCCAGCCGTCCCTGCCCGACACGGCCCCCCCGCGGCTGCGGCACCCCGTCTCGATCCCCCGCCTTCTCCCGTGCCGCCGCCGCCTGCCCTCGCCGCCCAGGCCCCCCACCACGACAGCGGCACCCGCCCGTCCCGGCGCCGCAGCCAGCCCCTCGTCCCGCTTGCCTCCTCCCCTTGAAGGCGTCGGCCCGGCCCCCGCCGGGCCACCCCTCCTACCTCCCAGCCCTGCCCCACACCCCCGACCGCCGCGCGCGCCGCGCGCCCCCGGTCTCACACTCCCCCTGCCCCCTTCTCCCTCCCCTCAGGCCGCCCCTCACGCCGGGCCTGAGTTGTTACAGACGGTCACCGTCTCGGCCCGGGTCGCCGGCGGTCCCGCGACAACCGTGACCG
>JBMFXK010000465.1:0-2409 GCA_049964315.1 Clostridia bacterium
AGGTCAGGATGTCGCGCTTCTCCTCCCCGTTCACCATGAACACCACCCGGCGGGCGTGATTGAGCACCGGAAGCGTCAACGTGAGGCGAGCCGTTTCCTTGGTGGCCACATACGGCGCCGCAGTCCACTCCGTCGATGTGAGGATGGCGGAGTCAGGGAAGAGAGAGGCGGTATGACCCTCAGGCCCTATACCGAGGAAGATGAGGTCAAAGGCGGGCGGCTTCTCGCCGGGAAACGCGGACTGCAGCTCCTCCCCATAAAGCCGCGCGGCGACGGCCGGGTCAACGTCCGTGCGCCAGGGATGGACGTCGCCCGCAAACGTCGGCCAGCGGGAGATCCAAAGCCGGGACGCGACGCCGAAGTTGGATTCGTCGGATGTGTAGGGCACCGGCCGTTCATCACCCCACCACACCGAAAGGCGTTCGGAGGGCAGGGCCTCCGGATGTTCGCCCAGATAGGCGAAGAGTGCACGAGGCGTGGAGCCGCCGGAGAGGGACACCCGGGCACGGCGACCCTCCTCCCCGGCTGTCCGCACCGCATCCCGCAGGTAGTCCAGGGCGCCTGCGACCAGGTCTTGGCGGATGTCCCAGGTGAATTCAAGCACCGGATGCCTCCGCCCCTTCACGGGTCTGCACCAGGTTTCGCACCGTATTGCGAAAGATGGGATCGTATCCGTGTCCGAGGCAGGTGGACACCAGCACCGCCCAGTCCGCCTCGCTGCAGGGGTGATGCACAGCATGCACGGTCCGGCCATGCACCTCCACCTCGGCACGGAGCTGACGACCCTCAAGGCCGATCCGGCAGGCATGGCCGCCTTCAAAGGCCAGGGTGAGCGACCGCAGACCACCTTTGGCGTGACGGTCGCGGAACATCAGCGTGGGTTCGTCCTCCTGGCGCCCGATGCGGTCCACCAGCCAGCCGTGAAACCAGGTGGCGAGACTATCAGCTAGCGGCCCGCCCACCGCTTCAATGCGTTCCAGCGCCGGGAGCAGGCGCGCTAGATCTTCCGGGTCAAACGCGGCGGCTGCCACCTCCCGCCACGGCTGCAGCGCGGCCCAAGCGAGGTCCATCGGTGTCAGCCGCGGATTGACCGACAGCACCTGCGCCCAGGGTTTCGACGGCCGCTCCAGGGGACGGGTGTCCAGAATCACCGTGTCCAGATTTTCGGCCAGCGCCGCAAACTCCGCGCCTTCCAGCAACTCCAGGTCCCGCACCAGGCACGCCACCGGCATGTCGGCCCGCAGGAGGGGCAGGACAGCCTCGGCCCAGTAAGCGCGATCGCGGCTCGGCAGGGGCAGCTCGACCAGCTCGGACGCGACACTGCGCCCGGGCGCCCCCATCAGGGACACTTCTCCGCTCCGGTTGCGGCCACTGCCCACCGTCACCGTGATATAGCGCCCGGGGTGGGCGAGGGCCAGCGGTTGCACGTCCGGCCGGGCCCGCTCGGCCCCGGTCAGGATAATGAGCGTATGGGTGTGCGTGCGGACGAGACCAGGATGGTCGTGTTCCTGCGCCGCCTTCAAGAGATCCGCCCAGGCCGCCTCGACGTGGTCAGCCGAGAGGTCATGCCGCTCGAGATGCACGCTGTCTCGTTCCAACGCCAACCGCATCCCCTCTTCGAACACAACTCGAACCCGGACCGGAACCAGCACGACGTCCGGCGTCTAGAGGCGCCGCCACTGGCGGCCGTCGCGCTCCAGCAGCGCCATGGCCTCCTCGGGGCCCGAGGATCCCGCCGGATACACCGGAATCGGCGCCGTCTCCCGTCCCCAGGCATCCAGCAGGGACGTGATGAGGCCCCAGGCCGTCTCCACCTCGTCGTGGCGGGTAAAGAGGGTGGAGTCGCCGTGGAGGCAGTCCAGCACCAGGCGCTCATACGCTTCCGGCGACTGGTCTGCGAAGGTGGAGCCGTAGAAGAAGTCCATATTGACACCCTGGATGCGGATGGTGGGCCCCGGCACCTTGGCCCCGAACTTCAGGGAGATGCCCTCATCCGGCTGGATGCGCAGTGTGAGCACGTTCGGTTCAATCTCAGGCATGTTGAGGGAATGGAAGAAGCGATGCGGAACGCGCTGAAACTGGATCGCAATCTCGCTGACCCGCTTAGCCAGGCGCTTTCCCGTCCGCAGGTAGAACGGCACCCCCGCCCAGCGCCAGTTGTCCACCATGAACTTGGCGGCGACGAAGGTGGCGGTCCGGGAATCGGCCGCCACGTCCTGTTCGTCCAGATAGCCGGGCACGGTCTCGCCGTCCACGAAGCCGGCCTCGTACTGACCGCGGACGGTGTTGGCGACCGCGTCGCGAGTGCTGAACGGGTGGATGGCGCGGAGCACCTTCACCTTCTCATCCCGTACGGCGTCGGCTGAAAATGCCACCGGAGGCTCCATGGCCACGAGCGACAGGAGCTGC
>JBMFXK010000466.1:0-2401 GCA_049964315.1 Clostridia bacterium
CTTGGTGCTCGTCGCGGCCCAAGCGCGGCACGGCCTGACGGGCCCGCAGGGATGCGGTGAGGTCTTCCAGCGACCGTTCCATCTGCTGCAACTCGGCGGGGGTTTCCCCTGGAGCGCTGACACAATCAGGACGGTCAGCGGGCGAGGGCAGGCGATCCAGACGGAGGACGGCGCGCAACCGATCGAAGAGCCCGCTACGGGTCTCCAGGCGGCGGGCCACCTGGCCAAAGGCCACGTCGGCCCGGACCGGGGCGAGGGTCTGGTGCAGCCGATCCAGGACCGCAGCCAACTGGTCATCGCGACGGGCCTGGGGGCGTAGGCGGGCACTGACGAGGCCGACCTGGAGGCAGCGGTGATAGAAGTCCAGGTAGGGACGGTCGAAGGGGAAGCCGCGGTGCCGCCCGTCATTGCCGTAGTCGAGGACCCACTGGGCCAGGGCGCGGACCACGGCCAGGCCGGCGGTACCGGCGGGCAGCGGGGCCTGTTGTTCGGACCACCGCCGGACCTCGCCGCGGAGGTCGGGCACCTCGCTGCCGAGGCGGCGACCGAGGTCGCGGACCAGGGCACCGAGCCGGGGGCGCACGCCGAGGTCCCGGAACAGTGCCCGTAGGCGCTGGTAGTCGGGCTTGAGCAGATCGGTACCGATGTCGCGCAGGAAGTGGAGGTGGCAAGCGAGCACAGGAACGGGCACGGGCAGTTCTGCGCGCAGGAGGTCGACGGCCGGGGTCATGGCGCGGCCCAGGTCGCGCACAATCGCCAGGGGCACGCCGCAGTCGCGCACGACGGCCCGCAGGCAGGGGAGGATGGCCTCGGCGTTCTCGGTGGGCAGCTTCCAGGCGCCGAGCACCCAGTGTCGCCAGCCGGCGTAGGCGACGAAGAGGGTGCCCCGACCGTCCTCGCCGGTCGCGTCGACGTGCAGGGGGAACCCGCCGTCGCTGGCCAGCGTCGCGCGGATGCGCTCGGCGCAGGCCGAGTGCAGCGCCGCCAGGTGCAAGACGAAGCGCAGGGCCAGGGCGCTGATCTCGCCGGTGGAGACCTCGATCCCCTCTCGGCGCAGTTCCGTGCGGATCTCCTCGCGCTGGCGGTTGTGCACGAAGCGCGCCAGACCGACCCGCACCTCGATGTCGTAGCCGTAGACCGCACCCGGCGCCACCAGCCCCTGCAACTCTTCAGAGCGCCGGGTCAGCCGAGCGCCGGAGGAGGAGGTGCAGCCTGCGGCACAGACGCGCACGCGTTCGTGGGCGCGGAAGGGGCCGTGGGCCAGAGTGACGACGCGGCGGATGACGGTTTTTTGGACCAGCATGCGACCGCCGCAGCTCGCACAGGGCTCGGCGGAGGTCTGTGCCGTGGCGCAGACTTCGGCGGCGCCCCGCAGATATTGTTCGCTTATGACTTGAAGGTGTTGCATGTGCTCGCGCAGGGCTGCCAGGGCCGTGAGATTTAGTTTTTTTTACCGAGGTCGTACCTCTCGAACACATCCTGGATCTGGGCTAGAGAAACAACGCAACCGCGGGCGCACAGCTCTGCTCGGACCTCCTGCGGCTGGCACACGTCGTGAGTGCCGTGGTGAATGACCACCAGCAGAATCTCGACGACCTCGCTCAGTCCCAGTGGCGGATGCTCCGGTTGTCTCAGCAGGGCTCGGCGCCGTGCGATCTGGGCGGCCTGGACTTCGAGATCCGCACTCACATAGAGGTACAGTTGGTCGATGAGTTCGCGGGCGATCTCCCGCGCCGAGACCAGTTCGAGCAAAGTGTTGTGCACCCGGAGCTGGAGTCGCTGCTGCAACTCGCGCTGGGTCTGCCCGCTATCGGCCGTGCACACCAGGTGGCGCACAGTGGCCTTGAGCGTGCCGTGGCGGGAGAAGAGTGCGCGCTCGCAGCGCCAGAGCCCGTCGGCATCGAACTCGGGGATGTCGGGCAGGGTGTAGAAGCCGCCGGAGTTGTTGCAACTGGAGAGGCAACCGATCGCGGCCAGGTCGCGCATGAAGCTGCTCCGGGAGCGCGTCGGGAAGGCGCAGCGGAGTGCGGGCATGTCGAGGACGCGGTGGCGACGGAGGAGAGCGGTCAACGCTTCGGCGGTTGGGCCTGGCACGGCGCCCCCCCTGGTGATACAACCAGGACTATGCCCCGGCCTATAGTCCTGGTTGTATCACCAGGGCGACCGCTTCGCAAGCCCAGGCCCGCCAAAAAGTGCCCGAATTCTTACTCAGGGGGAGGGGAGCCAGGCCCGCCCAGCGGCGAAAACCGCGTCGCTACACGATCCTATGCGCCCAACCGCCCACTGACGCTATAGCCAGCGGACCATAGGTCCAGACGTAGGCCGAACCGAACGCGAGGTGGTCGCGCACGGCGAGGAAGTCGTCCACGGCCCACGACCAGTCCAGGGAATCGGGGCTTTG
>JBMFXK010000467.1:0-2396 GCA_049964315.1 Clostridia bacterium
CGGCTGGTTGGGGCCGGGAGGGTGGGAGACCGGCCGCGGAGGTCCGGGGGCGGATGATCGCGGTGGGTGGATGGGGCGGCGGGGCGGGCGGGGCCGTGGCGGTTAGGCGGCGGCGCGGGCGATCAAGCGTAATAAGTGGGGTGGCATGCTGCGGGCGCCGGCCCGGCCGCGTAGTTTTTTGCGCAGGGGGCGAACCAGGAGGATGCGGGCCTTGCGTTGGCGTCCCCAGATGTAGGGATGGCAGCGACGGTTGTAGAGTGTCAGAAAGCAGCGAAGCGCGGCACGGAAGTCGGGGCGGGACTGGAAGTCGGCGCCTTTGAGCATCTGGTCTTTGAGGACGCGCCAGAAGGGTTCGATGAGGTTGAGCCAAGCGGCCTTGCTGGGGAGAAAGACCAAGTGCACGCGATCCTTCCAATGCTTGGCGAGCCAGGCGGAGACACGCTTGGCGGTGTGGGAGCTGCAATTGTCAAGGATGAGGTAAAGTTTCCGGTTGCCCTGCAATGGGAGTTGGGGCAGGAGCCAACCGAGGAACCAGATGACCGTCAAGCTGTTGTAGTGGAGGAAGGCGCGCGCCCAGACCTTGCCGAGATGAGGCAAGAGGGCGCCGAGGATGTAGATGGTGCCGTGGCGCTTGTATTCGCGGTCGTAGTGGGGCTGCTGGCCGGGGGCGGCGTAGCTTGCGCCCTGGGTGGCATGCAGACCGACGGGGCCGTGCTGATCGAGGCAGGCCACGAGCGCGTCTTCGGGTGGGTTGGTGTAGAGGTCAACGACGCGATCACGCTTCTGGGCGAATTCGGGGTCTCTGCTGCGTTGTGCGCTGACTTGCGCCTTCTTCCAGATGCCGTGGGCGTGCAGGATCTGACGCAAGCGCTCAGGGCATACCTTGATCTGCCTGTGTTCCCGGAGGTGGTCCGCCAGGAGGCGCAGGCTCCAGCAGGTGACCACCAAACCCAGGGTGCGCGGGTCGGTCACCGCCGTCTCGCAGATCACGAGGACATCCTGAATGCTCAGGCGTGGTGGCGCGCCGCTGCGGGGCCGATCGAAGAGGGCCAGCACCCCGTCTTCGGTGAACCGCGTCTGCCAGCGGGCGATCGTGCGCTGACTGTGGCCGAGGCGTGGGGCGACCTCGGCGCACGTCTCGCCGTCCTGGAGCCTGAGCAGGGCCTGCGCCCGCTCGACGGCCCGTACCGGGGCCGTGGTGCTGGCGGCGACACTGGTCAGTGCCCGCAGTTCCGCCTCCGACAGGGCATGAACGTCGTGCCGGAGCGTAGGGCGCTGCGTCGACGGGGCGTCGCCGCCCGCAGGCGGCATCAGGGACCACCTCGGGCGGGAGACGGGGACAGCGGGGCACAGAGCAACCGGCGAAAGCGCCGGTCGAGCGCATAGAGCCAGAGCGACTTGAAAACCTTGGGCGTCTTGCCGTCGCGGTCGAGTTTGCCGCGACCGGTGGTCTCGCCGACGAAGATCCAGTTGGCGGCGCGGTAGGCCGTGCCGGTGAAGCGATCACACTCTACGAATGATTCGAGGAGGAGGGGGCGATAACCGTAGGCGCTCTCCCAGTCGCGGGGGAGTTGACGCGCGACTTGGGCGAGAAGACTCGAGGCCAAGAACCGCACCTTGATGGAAGGAAGGATGATGAACCTCGCGTTGTTGACGACCAGGTGGAGTCGGGCAACCCGTTGCGCGTCGTCCCAGCCGATGAAATCGTCGCGGTCCAGGACCCGCCAAGCGGCCGCCCCGAAGCCGAGGGCGGCGACCAGCCGCTCGCCGGCGTAGACGAGATAGCGCAACTGTGCGCCCGGCAAGGGGTGATAGCCGAGATAGTGGTGGCGTGCGATCACCTCGTTCCAAAGTCGAGAAGCCGCAGTCCCCCCGACCACGCGCACCAACTGCAGGGGGCCCAGGTCGCTCCGGCTCCCCTCCAGCACGGGGCCCGGGTCCGAGGCGGACGTAAAGGACGGAACATATCTCGGCGGCCGTGCCCGGGCCGGCGGAGGCAACTCCAGCAGCCCGTCACGCTGCATGCGCAGCAACGCGACCGAGCAGGAAACCTCCTTCAAGCCCCCGTCCGGCTTGTACCAGTTCAGCCGGAGGCAGACCTCGCGGGCCAAGACCGCCCGGCCGGGACATTGGCCGGAGGCGATCAGCAGCCGAATCTCTGCCAGTTCGCCAGCCGTGAAGTCCCGCGCGCAGTACCGAAACGACCCGCTCGCCTGGCTCGCATCCGACGTAGCCATGCGACAAGCCTACGCCGGTCTCCGCCCCATGTCCAGGCAACATGAGTTCGTATATCAGCCGGTCCTTGACCCGTCCCCCTTGCCAGAACTTGATGGACGCGCCACTAGGCAGCCGGCGAAGGCGGCCTGGGCTTCCCACTGTTCCTGAGAACCGTCGGG
>JBMFXK010000468.1:0-2395 GCA_049964315.1 Clostridia bacterium
TGATCACCGTCCATTGGTCACGGGATACTTTGGCTTCCAGATTGCGACTCTTATGAGGTTTCTCGGATACCTCCCAAGCAGGCGACGTGGAGTGCTCGGCCTGGGTCGGTAGATGCTGCCGAAGGGCGTGAGGGGCAGCGTATGGGGCCAAAGGCGTGGCCCGGAGGGGCGGGTGACGGGCAAAAGGGTGCGAGGAGCGAACGCCCGTGTCGCGAAGTCTTTCAGCGGGCGGCAGTTGGTTCAGGCTGGACAGTTGTTAGGCCGCTTTGGCAGGAGCCGGGCGGTCGAAGGCAGCGTCCAGGATGCCAGCCCAGGCCTGGACGTGCATCGTGACGGCGGCGACCAGGGTGTGAACCGCCCAGATGGCGTCGGAGCGATGCCGGCCGTTGCTGAGGCCGAGGGCGCACTTGAGGTGGCTGAACAGGCGCTCGGCGGCGGTACGGGTGTCCATGGCCGCCTCCCAGGCTGCGGTGCCGCGCGGGATGCGCGTCTGAAGGCGTGGATCTTTGGGTAGGGACGCGGCGTGTTTTTGATAGAAGCACGGCCGTGCGCAGGTGAGATCCGGGTTGGTCAACAAGGGGCAGCGCCACTGGGTGTAGCGACCACCGTGGCTGCTGCCCCGTTTGATCAGGGCGTGGCCTTCACGGCAGCGGGCGTGGCCAGTCAGGTCCAGGGTGATGCCTTCGCGCTCGGCGAGGGAGCGTTTGCCTCGGCCGCGGCGTTCGCGCGGCCGACGGTCGGCGCGGGGGAAGCGACGGCGTCCAGTCTTTTGGGCCGGGGCCTGGGAGTCGACCTCGCGTTCGTTCAGGTCGATGACAGCGTCGGTGCCTCGCTCGTCCAGGTAGACGTACATGGCCGCGGCGTCGAAGGCGCTGTCGCCAACGAACCGGGAGAAGCCTTCAGGATAGAGCTGCTCGGCCTCGATGAAGGCTACGGCACCGGCCACGGAGTCGTGGCGGCCGCCCTGGAACAGGCGCAGGTAGATGGGCAGGTCGTGACCACCGTGGGTGGCGACGACGGCAGAGAGATGGCGGCCATAGAAAAAGCGATTGCGGTGGCTGTCCCAGCCGATGCGGGCGCCGGGGTCGGCGTAGCGACGCAAGGGATGGGTGCAGGGGTCCTCCTTCTTGCAGCCGCAGATGCGGTGGCCGTGGCCGTCGGCGCCGGAGACGAGGGGACTACCGTCGATGGCGACGGCGGGTCTGGGGTCGGGGCCAAGGAGGCCGCGTTCGGCGCTTTGGCGGACGACGTGCCGAAGGATGCTCAGGAGGACCGTGAACGGGGGCTTGGGCGGGTGGCGGCGCAGGCGGCGAAGGATGCGGCCGACCGTGCCCGAGCGGCGCGGTGGCGCCTTCTTGCCCTTCTTGGCACCCTTGGGCCGTTGCAGGGAGCGGATGACGACCGGGTGGCTGGGCCCGGACTGGGAGATGCGGTGGAAGAGATCGTAGAAGGTGCCGACGCCGGGCAGGCGGCCGGGGTCGAGGCCGCACAGCTGGGCGAGGATGGGCTCACGCTCGAGGCGGTAGGACCACTGGGTGATGGAGCTTACGCCGAGGTGGCACATGACGAGGAGGGAGCGCAGGACCGGGATGGGATCGCGTGCGGGACGGCCGGCCATGGCGTACAGGGGGGCGAGGATGGGGACGAGGAAGTCGAGGTTGGCGATGCGGACCATGGCTTCGGCTTGGCGGTAGGCGCGGAAGGCGGTCTTGCCGTTCTTGCGGAGCTCGCGGCGTCTGGCGAGGGGCTGGATGCGGTCGAGGAAAACGGTATGCGGGACAAACGTCGGCAGCACGCGGAACAACCTTCCCGGGTGACGGTATGGGAATATCACCCAGGTCGATTTTTGGGGCCAAATTTGGCTGTCAACGCCAGCCTGGCCTTATCTGCAGGGACAAGCACATGCGGACGCCTGATTTCAGGCTCCCGCTCCCGTATTGTCACTCGAACACCACATGAGGCGCCAAGCTAACCGCACGTGGTTTGTGTATCTGACCCCCTACCACACCGTTCGGTTCCAGGCGCTACGCGGCCTTCAGGTATCCGAGAGACCTCTTAAGAGGTGCCTCGATAAGGAGGTCTTATCGGCGGCATGTGAGCAATGACTCGGTCACTTACCTGTCCACTGCTACCTTGGCACAGAGGGCGCCCAGCGAGGTGCCCGGCGGCTACTCATCGTCAGCCGGCGACTCCTCCCGGAAGGGTGCCACGCCCCGGCCAGCCCCAGTCACTCGCTCGCCGGCCACTCCCAGCTCGAACGAGGCAAGGATGCGCCCGCCCATGGCGCTAGCGGGAGCCATACCGCGCAACGCCTCCTGGGCACGCGTCGCTGCCTCCGCCCGAACCGCTTCCCTGTCGTCGGGCCTCAGAGCGTCGAGCCACGCCCGGGCCGCTT
>JBMFXK010000469.1:0-2393 GCA_049964315.1 Clostridia bacterium
AGCGATCCCTGCAGCTCACTGTGGAGGCTCCCTGACATGAGCGTCTTTGACACCACCCCCGGCGAGTTTGTCATGGGGACTGCGGAGGTGTTGCCTATCGGGATCGACGTGTCGGCGCTGCTCCAGACCGGCGAGTCTGTCTCGTCCCCATCGGTAACGGCGACGGATGTCGGCACCGGCCTGCCCGTGACGTTGGCGGACGCGCCTGCGGTCTCGGGAACGGTCGTCACCCAGATACTCCGAGGCTCCGAGTTCACGGCCGGCCACGCCTACCGCATCGGCCTCGTCTTCAACGCCGCCCCCTCCGTCACCGTCTGGCAATGCGGGTTCGACCTCACCGTCGCCTAGCGCCCACCGCTCGACCCCTGCGACGCCCCCTGGCCTTCGGGTCAGGGGGCGTCAGCGCGCCGGGGGAGATTCGTGCATCCTTCGTGCATCCTTGAGTTGCACGTGCCACAAACTCCCTGGTCGTTCTTGGCACTTGTTGCTCCAGCGCCGAGCGCCGAAGTCCCAGTTCAGGGGACAAAACCCCAGCGAGCGGGTGACGGGAATCGAACCCGCATGACCAGCTTGGAAGGCTGACTAGCAGGCCTCTATTGCCCCTGGTCAGCGCCGATGTCCTCCGCTGGCGTGCATCCTTCGTGCATCCTCGGATCCAGAAGTTGGCCGAGGGCGGCCGCTAGAACCCGGTCGCGCTCCCTCGTAGCGTGCTGGTAGCGGAGGGCTGCGGCGGGGCTTGCGTGGCCGGCGCGCACCATGAGTTCAGCCACCGTCGCGCCCTGAGCGGCCACCCATGTCAGGCCAGAGTGGCGAAGGTCATGGAAGTGGACGGCGATGCCCGTCTTCCGTCGTGCCTTGGCCCAGGCTCTGTTGAACTGGGGGACCGTGAGGGGCACGACCTGCCCGGTCCCCGAGCCGATGCGCGCCAGAATGGGCGCCGGGATCGTCACCGTACGGCGACCCGCAGCCGTCTTCGGGACGACTACCCGCTCCGAGCGGTCCATCATGGCGACCCGAGCCCGCCGAACGTGCAGGGTGTCCCCCTCGATGTCCTCCCACATAAGGCCCAGGACCTCCCCTCGGCGCAGGTGGCACCACACCGCCAGATCGACCGCAGCCCCCCAGGGGGCCATTGCGTCAGCCAGGGCCAGCGCCTCGGCGACGGTCACCACCGGCCGCTCCGGGGCATGTTCGGTCCCCGCTCCGCGCAGGATGCAGGGAGACCGCTCAAGCGCCCCCGTGGCCACAAGCGAACGCATGACGGCCGAGAGGAGTCGGTAGGCCTTGGCGCCGGAGGAGCCGGGCGGGAGCCACGCTGAGACCTGATCCGGCGTGAGCTTCCGCACGTCCACTGATCCGATCGGGCCGAAGTAGTGCCCCACGAGCCAGCGATACAGCTCCTCGGTACGAGGTGCGAGGCTCCGACTGCGGATCCACCGCTCGGTCGCCTCAGCCACCGTGATGGACGCTACGGGCGCGGTTGAGGCCCGTGCTCGCTCAGCCGCCAGCCAGTCTCCGGCTTCCGTCTTCGTGCGGAACGTGCGAGGAGCCACCGTGCGCACGGTCCCGGTCACGTAGAAGGCTTGCCAGCGCCCCGACGGGAGTCGCCGCACGGTGCCGAAGCTCCGCATTACTCTCCTGTGCAGCAGTTGTGCGTCGGCTGACTCACCGGGGCACCTTGACGTCTGCGAAAGCGCGGGCGTATCCTGCTTCGCACCACGGAGGAAAGGGGCACTGGGGTGGAGCGGGAACCGGCCAGCATGGCGGACCTTTTGTCGGAACTGAGGCGCGTGGTGGACCTCATTCTGGAAGCCGACTCACAAGAACGCCGAGGAGCTGATGGGCGGTCAGGGCAAGCTCTCGGAGCTGAGCCAGCTCCGTAGACGAAAGTCCCGCGGGAGCCCCACCGCGCAGTTCCCGAGGTTCCTCGCCGCGCAGCAGCCGCTCGCAGGCGTCGGGCTCCCAGCGGAGGAAGCGCGCAAAGGCCGCGACTGTGGGTCCATGGGTGGGCAACGTGCCCTCGTTCTCTGCGCGGGAGACGGTCGAGCGGGAGACCTCGGGCTCGCCCCCGCTCTGAGTCAGACCTAGCGCCCTCCGTCTTCGCCAGACGGCCGCCTTGATGAACTCGGGATCAGGTGTCATCTATCCATCATGACACCTCGTTGCTTCGCGTCAACGCTTCTTGTCGTAGCTGCGCCTCCTGGGAGAAATGATGCCTCCGCAGCTTGACAAGGCGTCGTTAGGTGTCATAATGCCCACATGCCCCCGCTACTCACGACTCATGAGGTTGCCGAACGCCTCAGGGTAAGCCCCGGCACCGTGCGGACACTGATCCGAGCCGGCGAGATCGAGGCAGTGAGGGTGGGCCGTCAGATTCGCGTCTCCGAGGCGGC
>JBMFXK010000470.1:0-2392 GCA_049964315.1 Clostridia bacterium
GCGCAGGCGGCGGCCGATGACGGCGGCCGCCAGGTCCTCCGCCAGCGCGTGCCCCACGATGAACCGGGCACCGGTGGTGACACAATACTCCAGGAACTTGGGCGAACAGCCGGCGCTGTCCGTGCGCACGATGACCTCCTGGGCGTGGGGGTCCACCGGCAGTTGGGCGAGCGCGGCGTCCAGGACCGCGATGTGGTCGACCGCCGTCCCGGATCCCGCATTCCCCGGCCGCAACAGCACCGCCAGCGGTTCTCCCGTGGCATCGAGTGTCGCCACCAGCGGGTAGAAGCCATAGCCGCGCTTGTAGGTGGGGGCCGCCCCTTCCTTGTCAGAGTGGGCCGTCACCAAGGTGCCGTCGATGTCGAGGACGTAGAACTGCGGGTCCAGTCCGGCCGCCCACACGCGCCGTCGGGCCGCCGCCCGGGCGGCGGCGACGCGCGCGAGCGCCTCCAGGGTGCGCCACACGGTCGGTGTCGACGCGACCGCGCCGAACAGGGCCGGTTGGTGGCGGAGCACCGCGATATCGCTCAGCGTGGTCGCCCCGTCGGCAATCGCCACGGCCACCTGCATGAGCACGTGACCCCGGTCATAGCCCCGTTGCCGCTGCTTGAGCGCGCTCAACGCCGCCGCGAGGTCCGCGGTCAATCCGGTCCGGTCGGCGAGATCGCCCAACACCCGCGCCCCGACGTGAGCCACAATGCGGTCGTCGCCCGCCTGGATCTGGAGGCGGGGAAAGGATGTGCTACGATGCACCTACGAAGTGCCCTCCTTGACGGGTATAAATGGAGCCTCAGTAACCCCATTATCCCGCACCCGGAGGGCCTTTTGCGCGAACCGGGGCCGGCTTCTCCGGCCCGTTATTGAAAGAGGCGGGTTAAGTGTTCGGTTTGCCCCACGGGGTGTGGGGTGCTGCGACGCCATGGTCGGTCATTGCCCAGCTGCGAAACTTGCCGCCGCCGGCTCCCGCGGCAGAGCCGCCAGTCATCGGCCGTCTTACTCCTGAGGGCCGCGGCGGTGATCCGGAACGTCGCCGCCTGGCGGAGGACGGCTGATGCCCACCACATTCACCCTGCGTCGCATCTCCCGACTGTAGCGATCCCCGGTGGGTAGATGCGGCCTACCACTAGCCCGCCTCTTTCAGTAACGCCACCTTGAAACCGGGCGCAATCCACGCAAAGGCCCTCCAGACGCGGGATAGTGGAGTTGCTGAAATGCCATTGGACCGCTAAGGAGGGCACTTCGTCGGGGAATCGTAGCACAACAGGTCGTCACGGGAGCGTCTCCACATTCCCAGATCCTCGTGATGAAAGTGGGGAAATCCTCATGATGAAACTGGGGAGATCCCTGACTCTGGCGCACCTTTGGTGATCGTCGAGGAGCGTCCAAAGGCGTCGACTGAAAATGCTTGTCATGAGGCGGTTTCCCGAGCGAGAATGACGACACGGGTCCCTCACCAACGGGTGGGAAATTTCTCGTGATGGGGGATCACCAAACCTGCGTCAGAGCCAGATCCCTTCGATGACTCTGGTTATTTCGAGGGCTCTGGCGCAGGTTTGGTGAAGGGAGGATTCTGTCAAGCCGTGGCAAAGACATGAGCACGCCTCGTCCAAAGGAAGTGGGCTCATGTCGGGGTGGATTATACTTAGAGGCTCCTGAAAAAAGCGATCGGGAGAAAAGACCGGGGCTCCGTCGCGGGGGTCGTATCCGATCCGGGCCGGTCAGATCAGTCGGCGACCGACCGTCGGCGCTCTTGGCGCCGCATCCACTCCAGGTTGGCAGCCAGGATCCCCAGTCCCACCCACCAATCCGTGCCCGGTTTCCCCCGATACCGGCTGCGCCGCAGCTGATACCGTCGTTTGACCAACCCGATGCGCCCTTCCCCGCCCGCCAGCGTTGCAGCCGCCGGAACCGGGATTGGCGTTCGACCGCCTGGCGCGCGACCGACTTCTTTCCCCGTTTCGGGAGTCGAGATCCGCCACGGTGTCCGCGTCCCAGTACCCGCGGTCCATGGCGGCTTCCCGCGGCGCCCGCCGAAACAGCCGCCGATGCCGGTCCAGGGCCCGGGGCAGGAAGCGGATATCCGGCCGATTCCCCACCGCCGTCTCCCACCCCACGATGAAGCCGTGGTCGACCTCGTCGATCGCGACTTTATAGCCAAACTCCACCGGTTTGCCGACCTTGCTCTTCACGATAGGCCGCACGGTGGGGTCGAACACGCTCACCACCCGGTCGGACAGGTGCGTGGCGCCTGCCAACACGTGGCGGGTCTGCGTCAGCACGGTCTCCAGAACCTCGGTCGCCTGGGTGAGGGCCTCCCGGCCCCGCCCGAGCGCGGCCCCTGCGGCGTCGCTTGCCGTCGCCAGGACTTGTTGCGCCGCCCGCAGGGTCGCCC
>JBMFXK010000471.1:0-2391 GCA_049964315.1 Clostridia bacterium
CTGCAGAGTCGCCGGATGGCACACCGGGCCGTGGCCGACAGCCGGAGGGATGAAGGCGATGAAGATGTCCTTTGGGTCAAGGCGTTCTGCGAAGTACTCCTGGTGGCGGCCGCTCCGGATCCTGGCCGTGTCCGCCGCCACCGCGTCGGTCGTCGTCGGGACGACGGCCCTGGCGGCAGCGGGACCGACCGCGCCCTACGCCCTGGTCGGGCCACGCGGCGGAGCGCTCGTCATCCTGGAGCCCGGCGCGCCAACACGCCTGGTTCCATTCGCCCAGGGTGGGCAGTCCTTCGCGACGGCCGTCGCGCCCGATGGCCTGGCCTATGTGGCCGATGGTGCCAACGGCCGGCTGGACATGCTCAACCTGCACTCGGGCCGGGTGATCGCGTCGGCGCCCATGCCGCGCTCACCGAAGGCGCTGACCGTGCTCACACCGGACCGGCGGCACGTGCTCGCCGTGGGCTTCGGTTTTGCGCGCCTGTATAACGCATCCGCTCCGTACAACCTGGAAGCGGTGCTCCCCGGGGACGGCGGGATGGCGGCCGTGGTCATGCCCAACGGTCGGCACGCCTACGTGGCCGGGCTCAATCGGGCGGGGATCGACGTGCTGGATCTCCAGACGCACACGCTGGTCACCACCCTGGCACCAACGCAACGCTTTGTCAGCCTCGCCCTGTCCACCGGGGGGCGGCGCCTCTACGCGTTCAGTCCGGTCAGCGGCGACGTGCTGATGTTTCGCACCTCCGACGGGCAGCTCCTGAAGACCATCCAAACCGCCGAGTCCGGATTCAATCCCCAAAATCCCAGCACGTGGCACGCTGGCTTTATGCAGGCCACCTTCTCCCCCCGAGATGGCGGCACGCTCTTTGCCGCGGCCTTCAGCGGCCATGTGGATCGCTTTCAGGCCCGGACCCTCAGCCCCCTTTCGCCGTTTACGGTATCCCTCAACACTGGCGGGCCCAACCAGGTTGTGGCGGTGGCCGTAAGCCCAAATGGTCGCAGGGTGTTTGCGAGCGACGAGAACGCCCAGGGTACGGTGGAGTTCTCGATCAGGACGGGGCGCGTGATCGCCACCTTCGCCGCTGGCACCGATAGTCGCTGGAGCGTGGTGCCGGCAGCGGCCGTCGCGCCGGTCCCCGCCCCCAGAGGAGTGGGCCAGTAGCGCGGATTGCGTACAGGCCGCCTCTTCTGGCCCCGGACGGTGGTATGGGGCCTGGCGCATGCCCTGCACGATGGGGGGTGCGATCCGGGAACTGTGGAGGTGCTCCTGGGTCGCACCACCGTCTGCCACGACATGACCGGTTCAGGAGACACTCGGCTTCCCAAGCGCCCCGTCCGACGGAGGCGTTTCCTCTGTCCGCCGCGCGGGGCCATCGCGTCCCTCCTGTGCACGCGCAGCGGTCAGCGGGAGCATCGCGCACAAGGTCCTATTCTCTGTTGGATCCAGCACACCGTGCTGCACACATGCGGGAACCAGCTCGCCAGTTTCGGGATGGGCCATGGCGTATGAACAGGCCCGCAGCCGTTCCTGGGTCTCCCCGATGCGGCCGTCGCGGACGACCTCCCCTCGCTGCAGCAGCTCCCATGCGGTCCGGACGTCGTCTGCGTCCATGAAGCGATGCATGACGAAGGTCATGGGCGTGAGGGCCCGCTGGCGCAGAGCGCCCACCCCGCCCACCCGCCGCAGGGTGCGGAACACCCAAGCGAGCACCTTGGGGGGCAGGCCCGGGTGGGCCAGCAGCGCGCGGGCCAGGCGCGGCAGGAGCAGTTGCGGGGGGGCGTTGAAATCAAAGCCCCCGAGGTCCCGGAAGAAGGCATCCCGCAGGTGGAGGTCCCGCTCATCGTCGGGATCCAGCAGGCTGTGCCAGCGGTCGCCGAGATAGAACCCCCAGGCGGACCGGTTGCAGCGCGGGTCCCCAACCTGCACCACCCGGTGGGGCAGACGGCCGCCAGCCCCATGCTCGATGCGCTCCCAGACCGCGTCGGCCGTCAGTTCCCGATACCTCTTCCCCCAGCGGCGCTCATCGCCGACATACGCCGCCGGCTGGAAGGAGAACATGCTCCACCCCATGCGGTGGCAGTCGGCAATGACCTCGGGGATCTGGTCCACGTTGGCCGGCGTCACGGTCATGTTGTGGGCGAGGTAGAAGCGGATGCCGTGCTCCCGCCGCAGACGGTGAAACATCGCGCAGAAGCGTTCGCGGTAGGGGTTGAGCTCGCGTTCCGTCGCCGCCCGCGGAATGCCGCGCCGTCCGACCATCGTGATGTCGAAGTGGGCCGCGAAGGACATGCGCGCAAAGCGTGGCCGCCCTTGCGGCGAAAGCGCCAGCCGCTCCAGATAACCGTAGTCGAAGTCCCCGTGGGTGAAGCTCATGGGCTCCCGGCCGTGGC
>JBMFXK010000472.1:0-2376 GCA_049964315.1 Clostridia bacterium
GTCTGGACCCGCGCCGCCGCAGGCAGGTTGGGATTCATGTCCGGGGCCGTCAGATCCGCGAAGAGACTCTGCGCGTCATCCGGCAGCGCCGGCGCGAGTCCCCGGGCGGCATCCATCCTGAATTGGGAGAGGTGCTCAAGGTCTTGCGCCGACACCGCAAGGGTCAGGTAGTGGTGCGTGGGCAGGTCCTCAATGCGCGCAGCATCCGTGTCGGCCATGATACCCCGTGCACCCTGAGCGATGAGTTCGTCGGCCATGCTCTGGTTGACGCGGCCTGCGCCCAGGACTACGAAGTGGTCCGTGAGCCGTTTCAGTTCGTCCATGACTCGTCGCTCCCTCCGCCGCTGACCGAACGCCAGGATGCCGGTCAGAATGATGCAAAGCCCGTAGATCCACAGTGCGGTGCCGGCCACCGTCATCAAGCGTGTGTAGACGATCTGGACCGGGTGTGCGGGCTCAGGCGGGCGTCGCGCCGACGGTGGTCATGAGAGCGAGGGTCGAGTACGCGGAGAGGCGCCAGGGCGCGGTGTACACGAAGTGGGTGCCGAGCACCAGGATGGGACAACCGCAAGCGCCCCGGCGACGAGCCGCATCCATCGCACCTCCTTTGGAGACGGCCGACACGCCCCGTTGTTGCCAGGCGGCAGGTCTTGACGTGTCCGGCGGCAGCGGCGGCATGTACTGCTCAAAGGGGTTGGGGTGTCTATCTCTCTCAGCCCACCGGGGGCCTGGCTCTTCTGTCCACACCCTGGCCGGCGGCCGCCGGGAGGAGTCATGGGTCGGCCCGGGGAAGCTGCACACACGGCCGCCGTAGCCAGGGAGGCGATGTCATGCCGGCATCCTCGAATCTGAGACCGTCTGCGGCATCTTCGGACCTTAGTCTCGAAAGCCGAATCCGGGCCTGTACGCGGTGCCCTGACATGGTCCGCTGTCGGACGGCGCCGGTGCCGGGCGTGCGCCCCCGCCCCGCGGCACTCATGATCGTGGGCCTCGCGCCGGGGCGCCGGGGCGCCGATCGGACCGGCATTCCGTTTCTCGGCGATCAGAGCGGACGCCGCCTCCGAAGTGCCCTCGGGGAGGCGGTGGATCGGGTGTACATTACCAACGTGGTCAAGTGCGCGCCCAAGACCTGCGCCGCCCACAGCCAGCCGGCATGCCTTCCCCGGCGGGCTTACGCCGAGGGGCGGGGGTGCGCGGTTGGCGCGACCCCGTGCCGGCCGCGCAACCGCGACCCGCGTGACGACGAGATCGCCCACTGTCGACCCTATCTGGCAGAGGAACTTGAAGAGGTCCGCCCACGCGGCGTGATGGCCCTTGGGCGTGTGGCGGAGCGGGCCGCACAGCAGGTGCTCGGCCGCGACGCCGGCCCTGGCGCCCCCGGGCAGATGACGGGGACCGGGCCTTTCGTGGTCTACCTGCCCCATCCGGCGGCTCTTCATTACCAGCCGGATTGGAATCGGCATTTTGAGGACATGGTCTCCGCGGTTCTGGCCGCTGCCGGCGTAACCTGATCCACCGGACTTGCGTTCTATGGGCTAGAACGCGAAAGAAGGTGAGCCGATGGCGAGTGCCCGCCCCAAAGATCAGCGTCGAGCGGACTACTTCCTTTATACCTGGCAGATTCGCGCCATCCGGCACCTGGCCGAGGAGCGGCATGAGGCTCCCAGCCAGGTGGTGCGGGAGCTTTTGAATGAAGCGCTCCGGGCCCCTCAACCCGAAAGACCGGCCGAAAAGCTGACTGCCGTTCGCTGACTTGGCTCCACCCACGGGCCATGCGACAATCGCCACGAAAGGCGGGTGTTGCATGGCCCATTCCCGTGTCCTCATCAATCTTACCCGCGGGGCGGAAGACCCGGACCGGGCGACGGTGGCGTTCGTCATGGCGAACGCGGCCGTCACGCTGGACAAGACCACCGTCGTGCTGCTGTCCACGGAAGGGGTTCGGATCGGCGTGGCCGACGCCATCGAGGCCGTTCACGAGACGGGTTTTCTCCCCTTGAAGGAGCTGGTCGACACATTCTTGGAGGCCGGGGGCGAAATCTGGGCCTGTACACCCTGTGTGGCCAAGCGCGGCCTCGAGGACCGGCTCCACCCGCGCATCAGGAAAGTCGGTGCCGTGGCGGCGATTGAGTTCGTGTGCGAGGACGGTGTGAGCGTCTCGTTCTGAAAGAGATGGCCGGCCGCTGCCAGCGTGTGCCGCCAACGTCATGCAGCCGTCGGTTCGGAAGGCCGGGTCAATCCTGATCGTCCCACCAGTAGCGCTCAGGGAGCGAGATGCAGTGTTCCTGCGCGCGGGCCAGCTGATCTCCAGCGAGTGTGAGTCCTGAGAAAGCCTCCCAGCCGGGCTGTCCCGGTGCCCGGAGCGCATCTGACGCC
>JBMFXK010000473.1:0-2365 GCA_049964315.1 Clostridia bacterium
CGGGCCTCATCGGCCAGGGTCGTGCACGCAGCATCGTCGACCAGGTGGCCGACTTCGGAAGCCGTGCCGGCCTGGTCGAGCGGACACGGACCCGAGTGGGTCTGACGGCGGAGGTCCGGGCGGTCCTCCAGCAGCGCATCGAGCCAGACGGGCAGCCCTCCGGCGTGGTGGAGGCCACCGGCGACGTGCTGATCCAGGCGGAGTCGCCGCCGGGACCGCTGTTTCGGGCCGAGACGGTGCTGGCCCTCCACCGGGCCAACGTGAGCTGGATCTACCGTTTCGACCGCGTGGCGCTGGAACGGGCGGTGAGCCTAGGTGTTAATGCGGAGGAGGCGCGCCGCCGGGTGCTGGCGGTCGCGCGCACCGATCTGCCTCAGAACGTGGCGACCGAGATCGACGACGCCTTCCGACAGGCCGGGCGGGTACGGGTCATGAGCGGCACCGTGATCTGGGCGCGCGATGCGCGCGCGGAAGCGATGACGGCCGATCTTATAGGCAAACTCGACACCATCCAGTTGAAGCCGGGCGTGTGGCTGGTGGAGCGCGAGGTGGGACAGGATGCCGCCCAGCTCCTGTACAAGCGCGGTCTCGCGTTACGGCCCACGGTCGACGTGCACGGCGCGCACGACCGCTACGGCCTGATCGAGGCGCCGGAACCAGAGAACCCGTACCGGCCGCAGGTGCAGGCTGCCATTCCCCGTCTGGCGCCTGGTGCATCCGCGGAGGCCCCGCGGGCGTTTCTGGAAACGGCGCGCCGAACCGGCACGTCGGTGGCCATCCAGTACGAGGCCGGCAACGGACGGAATCTGCGGGTGGCGCGCGTCCGCGTGATCGACATCGTGAACGAGATGGTTTACGGAGTCGACGCCTATTCACAGTCGCCGCTGGTGCTGGAACTAAGCAAGGTGGTAAGGGTGTGGCACGACCAGTGAGAGGATCGCGTTACCGGGTCCGTCCGCGTCTCTTTGTGTTTATGGGCGTCGTGCTCGCGATCCTGGTCCTGCTGCTGTGGCCGCGCGGACACCATCCCGCGGCCCCGCCGGCCGCCCACCGGTCCCCGCCGCCGCCCGTGGCGCAATCTCACTTCACGGTGCCGAAGCTCGGCTGGTATGCCGGCACGACCCTGCCGCAGCCGGCGGAGGGGCTGTCGGCGGTGAAGGCGGCCGGCGACCTGATTGCGGTGGGCGGCTCCAACGGCACCAGCTCCAGCACCTCCATCACGGCCTTCGGTCCGGCGCCTCTCGCCATCTCCCTGCCCACCGGGGTGCACGATGCCTCGGCCGTGGTGACGCAGTCTACGCTCTACGTGCTGGGCGGTGGCAACGCCGTCCCCATAGCCACCGTCCAGGCCGTGTCGCTGACGGGGCAGAACGTGTCCGCCCCGCCCGCCCTGCCCACGCCGATCTCCGCTGCCGCCTCGCTGACGACGCCGCGCGGATTCGTCCTGGTGGGGGGCTACACCGGCTCAACTTATCTCGACACGGTCGCCACCTGGACGCCCGGACAGCTGACCGTGCTGGCCCATCTGCCCACAGGCGTACGCTACGCCGCGGCCGCCTGGTATGACGGGAGCCTCATCGTCGCCGGCGGGCTCACCGCTCAGGGTGTCTCGGCGAACGTGTACGCGGTCAATCTGAAGACCGCGCACGTCAGCGCCTGGCCGTCGCTGCCCCATCCTGTCTACCATGCTGAGATGGCCGTGTTTGACGGCGACCTGATGCTGGTGGGCGGCGAGGTGAACGGGAATGCCACCAACGCCACCTGGGTCTACAATCCCGTCCACAAGACATGGGTGGCGGGTCCCAATCTACCCACCCCCACGGCGGACGGGGCGCTTCAGGTCTACAACGGCCAACTCTGGTATCTGGGCGGATTCGGTGCCGGGGGCCCCACCCCGAACGTCTGGATCGGCAAGTCGTCATGAGCGGGAACAGACCGCCGATGCCAGGCCGTTATACGCTTACGGCCCCGATCCTGACCGAGCGGCTCGCGATCCGCGCCTACACCATGGACGACGTGCCCTTCATCCACGACCTGCAGAGCCGTCCCGACGTGGTCCGCTGGCTCTATGAAGACGTGGAATCAGAAGCCGAAGTGGTGACACGCGTCACCCGCCGCATGACCCAGACGCGCCTCCTGCAGCCCGGCGACGGACTTGGCCTGCTGGTCGAGACGCGTGCCGGTCACGTGCCGGTGGGGACGGTCACGCTGGAGTGGCACCGGTCGCCGCATATGCAGGGGGAAGTCGGCTACATCGTCCACCCCGATCACCAGGGCCGCGGGTATGCGGTCGAGGCGGCGCGCGAGATGCTCCGGATTGGCTTTGAAGCGGTGGCCCTGCACCGGATTGTCGGGCGGCTGGAGG
>JBMFXK010000474.1:0-2364 GCA_049964315.1 Clostridia bacterium
TCAGTAGGGTAGGGCCCGGCGTTGCCGCCGGCGCCCCCCCATCGCACCGTACGTGCCGTTCTCCGGCATACGGCGCACCGATGCCCTTTCACCGTTGTGCTGTCGCAGGACTCCCGTAGCGCACGGTCCCCACGAGCTGGTAGAGCCCTACTTTTTGCAGAAGCTTGGCAGCCCCGTGGTTCCCTCCGGTTCTCGACCAGCGCCTTCCGCTCTTGCCACGCTTGTGGCTGAGGAACAGGCAGAACATCATGCGCACGTAGTTATCCACCTTGGCGAAGACAGCGGTCGAGTTGCCCCACCGAAAGTAGGCCCCCCAACCCCGCAGGATGGCGTTGATCCGCCCCACGGCTTCTTCCAGGCTTAGGTACAGGTGCGCACGTCCCCCGATTTCCTCCCGAATCTTGGCATACAGCGCCTTCAGCTTCTTTCGGCTCGGCCACCGCCACAGGTATCGCCGCCCCTTGTACTGGTGCGATTCTACCCGTCGTAGCGTGAACCCCAGGAAGTCGAAGCTCTGTTGCCCATCGACGAGCGCGACGATTCTCGTCTTCTCCTCGTTGAGTTCCAGGTCAAGCCGGTTCATAATGCGTCGCACCTCGGTCAGGGCCTCGGCGGCGGCGCGCTCCGTTGTGCAGAGAATCACGAAGTCATCCGCGTAGCGCACCAGTTTCCCGTGACGGACGCCCTGGCGGGACCAGAGGCGGTCGAAGTAGTGCAGATACAGGTTTGCCAGCAGGGGCGAAATCGGACCGCCCTGCGGGGTTCCACGGTCGCTTACTTCCCACTGCCCGTTGTCCACGGCCCCAGCGCTTAGCCACTTGCTGATCAGCTTGCGCATCCGCGGGTCCCATACGTGCTCGTCCACCAGCCGGAGCAGCTTTCCCTGGTTCAACTCGTTGAAGAAGCCGCGGATATCGGCATCCACCACGTAGTGGTGCCCTTGGTTGATCGTGGTGCGGATTTCCTCCAGCGCCTGGATTGCGGACCTCTGCGGCCGAAATCCGTATGAGCATGGAAGAAACCGTGCTTCGAAGATCGGCTCAAGGACAATCTTGGCGGCGGTCTGGACCACGCGGTCCCGGATGCAAGGAATGCCCAGCGGCCGCTCACCGCCTTGGGGCTTGGGGATGTACACCCGCCGCACAGGGTGCGGACGGTATGTCCCACTCTCCAAGTCAGTCCGCAGCTTTTCCAGGAATTCTGCGACTCCGTTGCCCCCGTCGATCGCTGAGAACGTCACTCCGTCCACGCCAGGGGACCCGTTGTTAGCTTCCGCTTCCCGGTAGGCCCTTGCGAGAATGTCCGGTCGGCACATGGTCTCGTATAGGTGTCGGTACTTGCGCTTCGGATGCTGCTTCGCGCTCCGGTACAGGGCCCGCTGGATTTCTCGGGTTGGGTCTCCGCAGACTACGACCATACGGTCTTCGTCCTCCCTTACATCCTGACGGACCCGCGGACAAAGTACGGGGCCTTCGCTGGCGCGCGTTATGTTGTCGCGCGCGTCGTCGCTACTACGCCCCGCCCCGACTGCTCCCGGCCCCTGGCGCCGCCCTTCACCTTCAGGGCTATCAGCGGCGGGAGCCTCGCGGCCGGCCGGGAGCTCTCTCCAGTTGCCCCAGTATCCCTGCGTCCGTTCCGCGCCCCTTACGCCGGAGGTTGCAGGTGCCTCATCGAGTCGGCCCTCTTCACCCGCTGTTGCCTTCGCCCATATCCTCGGGGCTCGGCTCCCTCGTCTTGAGCTTTTCGACGCGGCAGGCTTCCCGTTAGGATACGGACCGGACGCTTGCTCTCGGTTCCGGCGCCGCCGCCCCCACTTCCCTGCTTACCCAAGCGGTTGCCCTTTCGGCCGCGATGGCTGGGCTCGCTGACGAGCGCCTTTCCCTCTGTCCCACCGCTCCACCGGGGTCGTCGCCGACCTACGGTGGGTGGGCAGCTACGCGGCTTCCGACTTTACCGCGGCCGGACTCCCACCGGCTGGATGCTGGGACCTTCCTCTGGACGCACAGGACATCTACCTCTATCCCCTCGACCCCCACTTCCGCGATGTCCTCCGGGCCCCCGACGCCCAGCCCCCTCCCCCCTGACACCCGGCTGCCTGGCCTCACTCACCCCACCGTCCCGGCCTCACCGAATGCGTACCTTCCCGGGACGTCAGCGCCGGGCGCCGAGGCGGCGCAGGCAGGCGTTCAGGTAGCCGTAGGACTCGGCGGCCACGGTCGTGACCTGCGCCAGGTCGTGCTGCGGGCCCGCGCCGATCACCTCGAGACACACCGGTCCGGCATAGTCGCCGGCCACGAGCTCCGCGCAGTACTGCTGGAGGTCGATGTCGCCGCGCCCGCAGGCCTGCAGCTCGATGGGCCCGGG
>JBMFXK010000475.1:0-2359 GCA_049964315.1 Clostridia bacterium
ACGGCACCATCGCGACCTGGTGGAACGCCGAAGCGACCAGCGCCACCCTGACGGTGACGTTCCCGTACGGCGTATCCCTGGCGGGCCTGGATGTGTACACCGTGGCAGGTCCGGCGTCGTCGGAAACGTACACGGTCTCGCTACTCGACAACGCACAGTGGATCTCAGGGGGCACCACGACCGTCGCGGTGGGGACCAGTCCGGGCCAGGTCTTTATTCCCCTCCCGGCCGGGACCTACGACGCGGTCCACATTGCGGTCGCGAGCTCGGCCAGCTGGGTCCAAATCTACGAAATCACCACGGTGCCGCCATCGTAGGGCGCCGGTCGCGCGCGAGGATGCCGGGGTGGACGGGGCGGTCATTCCAGGGCCGCCCCGTCCTGGTTCAGACGTGCGGCACGGGAACAGTCCCTGATCCGACGATTTACGGACGTACCGGACACCCAGCAAGGAGGCTGAGCATGTCCCATCACGAGTTTCTGCAACGGCGCTTCCGGACTCGATGGCAAGGGTATGACCCCGAAGATGTTCAGGCGGCCCTGCGCGACGCCGAAAGCCGCCAGGCCGAGCTGGAACAGCAGGTGCACGACCAGGAACAAGAGCTGGAGCGCTTGCAGGCGGAGGTGGGACGCGCCTACACCGCCGAAGCGAGTATCGCCCAGGCCATTGTGACCGCGCAGCAGGTGGGGGCCGCTCTCAAGGATCAGGCCGCCTCCGACGCGGAGGCCCTTCGGGCGCGTGCCGAACAGGAGGCCACGCGCATCATCCGCGAGGCGCGCGAAGAGGCCCGGGTGTTGGTGGCACACGCGACCACCGACGCCCGGGGGCTGGTGCGGGAGGCCGAAGCCACGGTGGCGCGGCTCAGTGGGGCCCGGCATCACCTGGAAGCCGATCTGCGGGCGGTCGCCGCGGCGGGTTTGGATCTGGCCCAGGGGCTCGTGGCCCGGCTGGAGGCGTTGCAGGGGTTGGAGTTACCGCGTTCTCCGTCCCTGACCGCGGGAGAGCCCGTGTCGGATGGGGATGGGCCCCACGCGGATTCGGTGCTGGACCCTGCTCCGATCTGGCCTGGACTGTCGCCGGAAACCGGAGATTCAGTCGAGGAGCCTGCACGATCCGGGCCATCGGCGCTGTCTGATGCACGCTGCGTCGTGGCGGATGTGGGGTCGGCCCACGAAACCACGGAGGTTCCGCTGTTTCTGCGCGATCCGACCGACGCGGTCTCCGGCGTTCATTCCGGGGACACGGCAGAGCCCCACGCCGGTTCCGATGCGCCTGGCAAGCCGGAAGCCGTCGATGACGCCAACGAAGGCAACAACGCCTGCGCGGCCGATACCGCAGTGCCGGTCATCGCGCAAGCACTGCCGGCAGAGGCAGCTCCCCCCGCCACGCCGTGGGCTCCCGCTCCGCTGTCCGATGAAGCGCAGGAGCGCCTGCGGGACCTGTTTGAGTCCGACCCCCCGCCTGCGTCCGCGGCGGCACCCCCCGATCGGGATGGCCTGGTCGTCGGCGGTGCGGGTCTGCGCACCCGTTCGATGGCCCATCGTCTGATGGGGTTCTGGCGACGGCCGCTGTAGCATCCGTCCCTCGTTTCGCGCCCCCGTCATCCAGGGTGATCGCGCACACGGGTGGCCGGACCGGAGGCGGCTCAGGCGGTGTCCCCGTCTGGCGGTCGGAGTGAGCGAGTTGTGGGCGGGAGGGCGATCCATGGCAACGGTGCCCGATGTGCGCGCGGATACGGACGAGGCACTGGTGGCTGCGGCCCAGGATGGCGATCGGGATGCCTGGCACACCCTCGTCGTCCGCTTTACGCCCCGGATCCGGTGGCGGGCCCGTCGCTTCTTTATACGGGGCCTCGACCGGGATGATGTGGTGCAGGAAGGGTTCGTGGGATTTCTTCAGGCTGTGCGGACATTTCGGCGCGGGGCACAAGGATTCGGGCGCTACGCCGATATCTGCGTCACCCGGACGATCGCGCGGGCCGTTCGAGCTCCGGTGCCGCCGCTGGCGGACGTGCTGGCGGACACCGTGCCGGACCTTTGGCAAGACGACACGGATGTGCCGGCGTTCGCGCCCGGTGCTCCCACCGAAACGGCGCTGCAGACCGCCTGGTTGGTGGACTGGATGGCCGAGCGGGTCGGGCAATGCCTGCGCGACGACGAGCGACTGGCGCTGTTGGCCACCCTCCATGGCCTGACGTATTCGGATGTCGCGCAGCACCTCATGCGATCCGAGCGGGTGGTGGGACGTCTGGTTATGCGGGCACGCCGGAAGCTTCGGACGGCTGCGGATCGCGAGGGGGTTTATTAGGGGGTTGACCGGACCGCATGGGCGAGCTGGTGGCACCGCGCGGCCCTCCTCGG
>JBMFXK010000476.1:0-2347 GCA_049964315.1 Clostridia bacterium
CGAAGCTGGCCAAGGACCCTGTGAAGGTCGTGTACCCTCCGTCCGGCGTCACCATGCTGCCCTCCGACATCGCCATCAATGCCAAGGCGCCTGACATGCAGGCGGCCAAAGAGTTCGTGAACTTCGTGCTCGGGCAGGAAGGTCAGAAGACGATGCAGGACATCCAGGCGGCAGGATCCGACTCGCTGTTCCAGCCGGTCACCAACGAAGTGCAGCCGCTCGTTTCCCGTGCCGGTGTGAAGTGGAACGTGGTGAGCCCGGTCTGGGCCGGCCAGCACGAGAGTGAGTGGGTGACCTGGTTCGAAGACAACGTGGTGCGCTGATGACCATCCGGATGGGGGACCGCCGGCCCGAGGCCGTTGGGTCCCGCCCGCGGCGGAGATGGGGCTTGGGCGAGGGAGGACTCTCCCTCGCCGCCGCCGTTATAGTGGTCGGCCTGGTCGTGATGCCCCTGCTGGTGCTGTTGATTCAAGCTTTCCTGCCGAACGTTTTTAACGTGCCGCCCAGTCTGGGCGTGTCGCTGGCGGGCCTGAAAAGTCTCTTCACGGACCCGTACACGCTCCGGTCCGGGCTCAACTCGCTCCTGCTGGCGGGGGCGACAGCGGTCCTAGCGTCCGCCATCGGCACGGTCGCCGCGTACCTGCTGGTGATGACGGACATTCCCGCCAAGGGCCTCCTGTGGGGCTTGGTATGGCTCATCCTGATTGCACCCTCGTTCCTCCTGGCCCAGGGCTGGGAGCTGTTGCTGGACCCGGGCGGACTCACGCACGCCATCCTCGGCGGTGTCCTCACCCGTACCCTTTTGTCGCCGGTGGGCGTCATGCTGGTGCTGTCTCTGAAGCTGTTCCCGTTCTCCACTATCGCCGTGGCCTCGGCGCTGGAGGGGCTCGGCCAGGATGTGGTGCATGCAGCGCGCTTGTCGGGCGCGGGATCCCGGGCGGTATGGCGAAGGGTGCTGCTGCCCCTAGTCTTTCCGGCCGTGCTGGCCGGCGGCCTTATCGTCTTTGCCGAGGTGCTGAGCGACTTCGGCATTGCCGCGACGCTGGCTCAGACGGCCAACTTCCCGCTTGCCACGTTCGCCATCTACGCCGCTCTGGAACAGTTTCCGGTGAACTTCTCGGAAGCGGCCGCGACCTCCCTGCTGCTGGTCGCGGCGGTGACCCTGGCGCAGCTGTTCCAGCGGTACATCAGTGGCAGACGGTCGTACACCACCCGTTGGGGAGGCAACAAGACGCTGGTGCCGGTGACGCTGGGACGGCGGCGCTACGTCCTGTTCCTGGTTGCGCTGACCTTCGTCCTGGTGGCCTTTGGCATTCCGGCGGGCACCACCCTCTTGGCGAGCTTCCTCCCCAGCGGTGCGGGTGGCGTCATCACGACCGGCGTGCACTTCACCTGGGTCAACTACGCACAGGCGTGGCACGTCCCTTACGGCCTCAGTTCGTTTGGCCGGTCGCTGGAATACGGGCTGGTGGCGGCATCACTCGGCATCCTGGCAACCCTCATCATCTCGCTGGCGTGGCGGCGCCGTGCGACCTGGCTCACCACGGTCCTGCAGATTTTCCTGACCACGGCCATCGCGGTTCCCGGCATTGTCCTCGGGGCCGGCTACATCTTCATGTGGAATGCACCGGGCCTCAGGGACCTTGGCGCCTATGGCACGCCGGTGGTTCTCGGTCTGGCCTACATAGCGGGGGGACTTCCGTACGCGGTGCGGGTGGTGACCGGGAGCATCGCACAGGTTCCGGGCGGTGCGGTGGACGCGGCGCGCATGTCGGGCGCCCGGCTCGTTCAGCAGATGCGCTACATCATTGTGCCGATGCTGAAGGACACATGGCTGCGGGTGTGGCTCATGCTGTTTACGGGAGTCATCTTCGAGCTTCCGGTGTCGCAGCTGCTCTACCCTCCGGGACAGCCAACCCTGGCCGTCTCCATCGTGCACCAGTTTCACGGGCAGCAGTTCGGACTGGGCTCCGCGCTCACGGTCATGTCGACGGCGGCGGCCGGTGCCGTGGCCCTGGGCATATCCGGATTGCTCCGCCGCAGCGGACGCCCGCGGGGCGCGGCCGGCGTCCCGAGCCCGGCCCGCTATTCCACAGAGGGAGACCAAAGTGCATGACGCTTGCAATTCGTGATCTGACCTGCCACTACGGCAGCACCGTCGCACTCCGGGGCCTCAACCTGGAGGTGGCGGACGGGGAGCTGCTGGTGCTGCTTGGCCCTTCGGGCAGCGGCAAGACAACCCTGTTGAGCCTTCTGGCCGGGATCCTGGCGCCGAGTGGCGGCGAGATACGCATCGGGGACGAAGTGCTGTCGCGGCCGGGGTACGTGCGGGCGCCGGAGGAGCGCC
>JBMFXK010000477.1:0-2344 GCA_049964315.1 Clostridia bacterium
CCCAGCATAAGCTGGCGCACGCGGTGTTTTACGGCAAGCAGGGCATCCATGCGGCATCGGCCCCGGGTTCCCAGGACCACTTGGCCGCCTTGCGGATTGTCATGAATGCCATCGTCGTGTGGAACACCCGCTACATGGCCGAAGCGTTGGAGGCGCTGCGCCGGGACGGCGATCCCATGCCCGGTGCCGATGGCGCCAGCTTGTCGCCGGTGCGGTCTGAGCACATCCAGTTGGTGGGCCAGTATGCCTTCGAGGTCCCGACTATCGTGGCCCACGGAGGGCTGCGTCCCCTCGGGGACAGGTCCTGAATGTCCGACGGTACGAACGGCCAGCATGCCCGGGTCCCGACGGTTAAGATGCGACGGTCAGGCGTGGGGCGTTCAGGACTGCTTCGGAAGGACGAGCCGGGCCAGCCTTCTGGCCGACGAGCGGCAGGTGCCCCACCAGACGCCGTCTCGCTGAGTAGACAGCTTCCGCAACCATCCGTGCGAGCCCATCGCTGCGGGTGGCCCTCGGGATCCGGAACTCCGGGCGCTTGAGCGCCAGATCTGTACGGGCCAGCCGTCAGGCCCGTTCCTGTACGACCACCGTCTCCCTGCGGGATCACGAAGATGTGTGAGGGGCTCCAGGTCACGTGCTGCGGACGTTAGCCCAAACCTCGCAGTAAGGAAGCGTTTCGATCCTCCGAGGGGTCAATCGAGGGAGAAAAGCGGGAGGGGGGCCTGAGCGGAGGGGTCTCGGGCGGACGCGTGGGGGTTTCCCCGGGTCGGCGATGGCGTGGAACGAGGGCATGCGGACCTCCTGGAAGGGTAACGCCGGCCTCTAGAACAGCTGAAAGTGGCCAAACAAGGTGAAGGGGTGGTGGGCCCGCCACGCCGCCAGGATTTTGGCGATCTCCGAGGACCGCCAGTCGCTCCAATCACTACGTTTGACGCAGGCTCAGGCCTCGTCATCTGGCGCGCCGCACGGCTGGGTCAGCCAGCGGTACTCGAGATAGTACCGGCCTGGTTGCCATCTACCCGGGATGAACAGGTCTGGGAGCCGCTCGAGCAAGAGCACATCAGTGTCGTGACCGTGGGCAGCCAGGAGCGCCACGTCAGCCCGCACACACCGATAGGTGCTGAGGCCGTAGTCGCGAGCGACCGCCTCGGTGTAGTCGATGTACGTATCGCGAAGTGCCACGGGGGTCACCGGCCTTTCAGACGCGATCGAGGGTTAACGCCGGAGAGAGGACCGGCGGGGCTTTTCCTGGAGCTGGGTGATGACCCGCCGGAGATCCCGTTCCCGCTCCCGGCAGCCGCGGATGAGGGCATCGGCGTGGGTCGTCCACACCTCGACCGCCTGGACGTCATCGGCCAAGACCACCACGATCTCGCCAGGGGACGTCGTGCCGAAGAGGTAAGCGTCCGTCGTCTCGCGTACCCAGATCCGGGGCTCCGTGAGGCAGATCGCACGGGCGGCCGGGGTGGTCTGGGGACTCGCCGCCCCGAGGAACTCCGTAATGGGTCCGGGGAGGAGAGCGGCGAGGTCCTCCAGGGCGTCCTCGGATCCGGGAAACCCGATGAGGTGAGCGATGGCGGCACTATCCATAGGCGACCGCCTTTCGACCCGAGGGCATCACAGGTCAGCATCCGGACCGAAAGGCCCGGTAGTGGCGCTCAGGCCCACCGAAGCGGGGGCGCATACCGGGCTTGGTCACGTCACTGTGCGTTCCTCACGGGGCCGCGCCGGGCGGCGGGCCCGACCCCGGGCGGACCAGATTGATCGAGGACAACGACAGGGGTGGTGGGGACCAGGCACGATGGGGCAGGCGTTAGGGCGAGAACTCGTTCCGGAAGAATGGGGAACGAGGAATCCGGCGCCGCCGATTGCCCCCACTCCACCGCGATGTTTCGTGAGGGGTTCCCAACAGCACGGTGGTCCAGAACCATTCCACGCGCGGGGAGAGTTGGCTCGCCCGCGTGGGATCGGCGATCCACCGCTGGATCGTATCCCAGCTGTAGGTGGAAAAGAGCCATCGCCAGTCTTCGACGGCCCCTTCTTCCAGGATGGTCGGAATGATGATGGCCGCATGGTGCCGCGGGTCGAGCCGATCGGCATGATACCGGTGGAAGAGACGCTGAACCGACGGCGGAATCATCATAATGTCGGCTGCTTAGGACGCGGGGGACGGGAAGGCGCGGGGGGCAAATTCTGCTGCGCCCAGGTCCGGACCATTGCCTGTAAGTCCCGTTCGATCGTTGTCACGGACTGCGGCCGTGTCAGAAGAGTCAGGGCATCATCCCAGTCCGGCACATCACGCGTATAGGTGAGTTGTTGGAGGAATAACCGGGGGGAAAAGGCG
>JBMFXK010000478.1:0-2336 GCA_049964315.1 Clostridia bacterium
CCATACATCGGCTCCGGCTCCCCAAACCCCACAATTATCGGGACAACGCCTGGCCAGACGGCGGCACAGCGGCCCGAGGGCGCCGGTGTCGCGGGCCAGCGCCAACTCTTCAAGCAGCCGCGAAACCCGGCGGTAGGCCACCGTGTAGCCGCGACGACAGGCCGCGTTGCCGAGGGCGCAGGCGATGAACGTCTTGCCCGCCCCTGTCGGGCCGGACACGATCAGGTGCTGATGAGCCGCAATCCAGTGGCCTCCGGCCAGAGATAGCACCACGCCGCGGTCGAGTCCCCGCGGCGTGACGAAGTCGATGTCCTCAACGCCCGCCGGCTGCTTCAGCTGTGCGGCCTTCAGGCGCGTTCCCAGGCGGCGGGTCTCCCGGGCGTCCCACTCGCGATCGACGAGCAGGCCCAGACGTTCCTCGAACGCGAGCTCCGCGATGCCGGCCTGCGCGGCCTGCTCCGTCGCTACCGTGGCCATCGTCTTCATGCCCAGGGCCCAGAGTTTCTCGCACGTCTGCTCCAGCACGTCACTTCACCTCCCGGTAGTAGGCGGGACCGCGCACGTTCTCGTGGACGGCATGCTCCAGCGGCAGGGGGATCGGCTCCGCCCGCGGCGCCTTGTCCAGGCCGGAGGACAGCATCGACTTGACGGCCGTATAGCTGAAGGCGCCCAACTCAAGGGCGCGGCCGCAGGCCGCCTCCAACCGTTCCGGCGTATACCGCTTGCGCAGGCTCAGGAGCCCCAGGCAGGAGCGGTAGCCCTGCTCGGGATGCGGCCTGGCCGCCAGGATGGCTTCCACCAACGCCACCGTCTTCGGCCCGACGTCCCGGGCCGACGACGCGATCTGCGACGGGGCCTGCCGATAGCGCCGGTGCGCCAGCGGCATGTGCTCTTCGCTGGTCGTGTGGTGACCGCGAACGTAGCTGCGCAGGTGGCTCGCCACCCGCCGCCCTCCGTGCATCACCTCCATCATGGTCGGGCTGAGCCGGATGTCGACGCGTTCCCGCACCAAGGTGTATGGCACGCTGTAGAAGTGGTGCTCGCACTCGATGTGGTAATCGATGTTCACGGTCGCGGTCTTCCACTCGGTCCACCGGTAGCGCTCCCCCGGCAGCGGCACCAGCGCCGGTCGATCGAACTGCTCGTAGTGCGTCCGCCGGCTGCCCTCCATGTGGCGGAACGGCCGGCTGTTGAGGCGCTCCAGCAACTCGCGGATCGCCGCGTTCAGTTCCTGGAGGCTGAAGAACGTGCGGTTGCGCAGCGCGGCAAGGATCCAACGCTCCGCCACCAACACGCCAGACTCGACCTTGGCCTTCTCGCGCGGCCGCCGCACGCCGGCGGGCAGTACCGCCGCGCCATAGTGGGCCGCCATGTCCTCGTAAAGTGGGTGCAGCCCCGGTTCATAGCGGTGGGGCTTGGTCACCGCCGTGAGCGTGTTGTCGCACACCATGGCCGCCGTGCATCCGCCAAAGAACTCCAGCGCCCGGACATGGGCCCCGATCCAGTTGGGACCGCTTTCATCGGCCGCCGCTTCCGCGTACGTGTAGCTGCTGGCGCCCAGGACCGCCACGAACAGCTTCGCCTCGCGACGCTCGCCCGTCTCGCGATCCACCCACCACGCCGGGTCACCGGCCCAGTCGACGAACATCTTGTCGCCCGGCCGGTGCTCCTGCCGCATGACCAAGTCCAGGCGTCCGACGCCCCGCCGGTAGTGTTCGCAGAACTGCGTGTATTGGTAGCCGGCGGGGTTGGCCTGCTTGTATTCAGTCCACAGCAACATGAGCGTAACGCCGGGCTTGGCCATCTCACGCTTCAGAAAGCCGATCTCCGGCAGACCCCGGTCCGTTCGCGGCGGCTGAGCCGCATCCCGGAACAGAGCCCGTTCCAGAGCGACGTCGTCCATGTCCTCGGGCAGTGGCCAGCCCAGTCCAGCCTCCCGCGCCCGCTGACCATATTCCGAGGCCGTGCTCGACGAGATGCCGAGGCTGCGCGCCACCTCCCTCCCGCTCAGTCCCAGCCCGAACCTCAGTCGCAGGAACTCCCGCACCTTGCGCATAGGCAATCCCTTCTGCGCCATGCCGAGCGATCGGCCCCCTCTCTGGGAGGCCTAACTCCGCACGCGCCCGTGAGATCACCTGCGCCGTCTCCCTGACCCTGGCATACGCCAATCAGTGAACCGACTTCTTCACGCCATGCCGATCACCATTTCGGTCGGGCCCGAAAAGTGATCGGCATCCGACCGAAATCGGTGATCGGCATCCACCGAAACGGTGATCGGCATGGTCCGAAATCCTGATCGGCATGGTCCGTTACACGCACAGAAGCACGGGCAGCAG
>JBMFXK010000479.1:0-2335 GCA_049964315.1 Clostridia bacterium
GCGCACCGTCCCGATGCAGATTGCCGAGGATCTCACCCTGCTCTTCGGGTACGCACCGCCGATTCCCCTCACCGTCCTCGCCCAGGATCTCGACACGACCGTGGTCGAGCAACACTGGGGCCGCCAGGGCCTGCTCGGCTATTCCTGGATGAGTGACCCCCAACAGCGCGTCATTGTCGTCAATATCGACCAGTCCGACACCGTGGTCCGCTTTACGCTGGCGCATGCGCTCATGCACCGGGTCTTGCACGCGCACCGTCGCACGAATCCGTTGCACTTGCAGCCGGAGGCCGTAAACCTAACGGAAATGGAGGCGAACGCCGGAGCCGGCGCCCTCCTGATGCCGGCGCGGTGGCTGGCGCCGCGCCTGGAGGCTTGGCACCGCGTGCGGAAGGCCGAGGCGGAGCCGTGGGATGTCGACACCCTGCAGCGGTGGCGCGCGACAGCCGGACCCGTCTGGGCCCGGGACGCGGGGGTGAGTCTGACCGCGCTCGGGTACCGGCTCATCGACCTGGGCGTCGTGTCGGGGGAGGGGGCACAGTCCTGGCGCCAGGTCTCGCCCCGCTGGGGCGCCTAAACGCCGAGGCGTTCTTTGATCTCGCGGACGAGCGCGCGCACCTGGTCCGGGGACAGGCCAGCCCGCCGGAACGCCAACGTCAACTCGGTGAGCGATTGCACATCCGCTGCGGGCAACACCAGTTGGCTCAACGGCACGCCCAGCGCAGCCGCCACCGCGGACAGCTTCTCCGTGTCGATCACGTTTGTCGTGGCTTTCTCCAGGCGCATCACCCAGTGGATCGTCAACATTTTCGCATCCGGGTGATGCCGCCAGAAAATCTGCGCCGCTTCATGCGCCAGACGCTCTTGGCTAAAGCCACGCGCCTGGCGTAACGCCCGCACCCGCTCCCCGATTTCCTCTTGCGTCACCCAGTCCTCGTGCCTCATCTCCCGCCCCTCTTCTCTCTGGTTATAGCACGGCTTTCGGGTCGCGCATTCTCTCCACCCCACCTTTGCCCGATAAAGTTCGCTGGGACATTTTTCGTAACGCACCAGCGTTTATGCGAGGGAGTCTTTGCCGAGCTTGCGATTGTGCATTATGATATCTGCGTAGTTCGCTGGTTTGTGCCCCCCTAGTTGCCGTCCTTCCTCGCTCGGGACTTCCGATCACTTAAGGAGGTTGTGATCGATGGCCAACCCCGTCCCCCTCGACGACGCGCTGCTCGAGCGCTATGGCAATGCCGAGATGGTGCCCGTCGCGCATCGCCGGCGCCGGACGCGCCGCCACAAAGACTCGAAGGCTGTGCAGATCTGGCAGGATCACCCGCATCGCCGCTTTCGCCATATCTTCTGCCTCCGCGTCATTCCCACCCGTGAAGCCAAAACGTTTCGTCTGATGGTCCAGGCGCTGACTCTCCACGCTCGACCGCTGCTCCTGGTTAATCCCGGGTCGCGCTGGCCGCCCGCCGTGCTGTTCGTCGGCCTGGACCGCGACACCGTCCCGGACGCGCTCCGGATCTTTCTCAGCCAGTACGGCGTGATCATGCCGCAACCCCTGGATCGCCGCCAGCGCCGCGTCCTCATCGGGGCCCTGCACCGCCCGTTGGTCGCTTCCCGCACGGCCTAGCCCGCCCGGCGCGGCCCTCCAGCCACGAGGGCTGGACCGCCGCGCCCTCTGGCGGGCTGCGGATCTCTACCGGGAGGTGAACCCCGTGCCCACGACCGCGGAGCTGCAGGCCGCGTATCTGCACCAGGCGCATGAGACCTTCAATCCCCGCGAGATTCGCCTGTCGGAGGTCGGCCAGTGCCCCCGGCGCCAGACGCTCCGGATTCTGGGGTATCCCGCCGACCCTCCGACCGACAAGCAGCTGGCCATCTTCGACACCGGGTGTGAAGACGCCGTACGGCACCGGCCACATCGACCTCTGGGTGCCGCCGGAGCGCAAGATCGTGGAGGTGAAGAGCACGACGCGGGCCCGGATCGCGGACCTGCCGCTCGACAGCCACGTGGATCAGCTCCACATGTACCAGTACTACTGGGGCGCGAAACGCCACGCGGGGCTGGAGCTCGCGTACGTGGTCAAGGAAACGGGGGAGATCCTGCCGTTTCAGATTCCCTACGACGTGACCCGGGCCCGTCAGCTGATTGCCAATCTCATCGCCGTGCAGGGCGCGGTGGCCATGACCCGCGAGCCGCTTCCGGTCCCCGCCGAGTACACGGCCTTCCGCTACCCCTGCAGTTGGGGCGCGGAGCGCTGTGCGTTCTGGACGCACTGTTGGGGGCCGGAGGCGGTGGCGCCCGACGGGAAGAGCCAGGAGGTCGTGGCGGCCGCCGCTC
>JBMFXK010000480.1:0-2331 GCA_049964315.1 Clostridia bacterium
GCCCTGCCCCTTTTTCATTCCTGTCACTGGCCGGCACGGCCATGGGCGTCTCCTTTACGCACTCTGGTCGCAATAACGCCCGCACGGTCCGTCCGGTTCCCCGTCGGCGCTGGCCGCCGGTCCACTCGACGACGGTAAGAGGGTCATGGAGTCGCCGAGAAACCGGATGACACGCATAATGGAAGTGAGTCGGGCAGGACGGCACGCTTGGACGGGCCACCAATATGCGGCGTGCCGCGGACAACGGCAAGACAGATCGGGGCAGGCACTCAGGAGGCACGGATGGCACTGCCGTCTCATGTGGAGGCTGCGGGGGAGCGCCTGGTCACGGCGGATCTCCGGCGCAAGGGCTACCGCCTCCGACCCCCCATGCGGGGGCCGGGGACCGTGACGCTGGCTGCGGAGGCCGGGGGCAAGAAGCTCTTGGTGGCGGTAACGGCGGCGGCCGTGCCGGAAGAACCGCCGTACCTTTCGCGGGGCGAAGAAGGTTCGGTCAAGGCGCAGGCCTCGGAACAGGGTGCGGAGGCCTGGGAAGCGCGGGTGCAGGTAGATGAGCGACTGCGGCTGACGCGCTCCATCGGGTGGCGCAAGCTGAAATAACCGCGCGTCGCTGTGGGCGAGCGCCCCCTGTTTCGGAGCACGATCGGGCCTATGTGTCCTATGCAAGATAGGAAAGCCAGGGCAGAGACCGCCGGGCCTCCCTCTTCATTCATCCAGGTGTCCCAGCTGCAGGCTGTAAACGTGCCGTACCCAGCGTGCTGAGTGGCGCATCAAATGACAGCGTGAGCGGGGAAAGCCAGCGCTGGTCGCATGTAATCCGGTAGGATCGCAGGATGGATGAGGTTTGGGACGGATGCGTGACGCGCCGTGGGAGCGCACCGCGCGGTGCAACGGACCCGGAGCATCGGGGTGTGGGTCCATCCGGCCTGGCGCGCCATCACCATGTAGTCTTCCGGAATGGCGACTGCGTACCCTCCGCCGAGTAAGGCGTGCGAGCGTGCCAGCCGATGCTCGAAGACGCGGTCAACAGTACGTTTCACGGGTGGCGGCCGGATTAGGCGAGGCCAACTGACACCCGGTCAGGGTCAGGGCTGCGAGCAGGACCAGGATGGGCGCCGGCAGACGACATGCGCGCGGCCGTTGACGGTGGAATGCGGGGATGTTTCGTCGGCTGTGGCCGCCCGCCGCCATGCGCAGCCCTCCTTCACGGTTCACTTAACGGACCGAGCACGACAACCGTTTCAATGCCCCTCATGGCGGGCAGCGTTTAGGACGTCGCTGTGCAGCGCTCAGAGAGGGGAGTGCGCGTCGCCCGACACATCGGCCGCGGCCTGGATCGATCGGGCGGCTACACTGCCCGGAGCTGCTCGCCGGATCTCTTTCCGGGATGCAGGGTACGGGGCGCTGACGAGCGTGTGATGCGCGAGCGATGTGGCTGGGCTCGCGGGCACCCGCCGCCGATTGGGGCGGTCACTTCTCCTCCGGCCGTCACAACCGGGAGAGGCTCACCATTCAGGAATGGCCACCTCCCGCCGACGGACTCTGACGCCGGTCACGTGAATGGCCACTCCACGAGGAAAAGGACGCCTGCACGAGCAACTACGTGTTTCGGGCCGGGACGCTCGTCGGCCAGCAGAATGCCGGATGGGGGTGAAAACGTGGCGGCACGCACCATCGTGCTGGTTGAGGGCCGGAGCGACCGGGTCGCGCTGGAGCGCCTGGCGGGGCGGCTCGGTTACGATCTGACAGCGGCCGGCGTCAGCGTCGTGGACGTGGGCGGCGTCACCAACTTCCGATCATATTTGACGCGCTATGGACCGCAGGGCCAAAAGCGGCGGCTGGCGGGGCTCTGTGACGAGGGAGAACGCCGGATCGTGATCCGGGCCCTCGAGACGGCCGGTGTCGGATCTCAACTCACCGTCGACGACATGCCGCGGCTCGGCTTTTTCACGTGTCAGGGGGAGCTGGAAGATGAGCTGCTGGCGGCGGTCGGGCCCGAGGCCGTGCTGGCCGTTATTGAGCAGAACGGGGATCTCCCGCGCTTTCGCATCATGCAGCGCCAGCTTCTCTACCGGTCGGCGCCGCTCCACACCCAGGTCCGATATCTCATGACCCAGAAGAAAATCGCCTATGCGCCCCGCCTCATCGATGCACTGGACCTCGCGGCCGTACCGAAGTCACTCGCCCAGGTGCTGGAATTTGCCATGCGCCATGAGGAAGTCACACCTGCCGGATGACATCGCACTCCGACGAGTGCCGGGAGCGGGAGCACCTAAGGAGAGCATCGAAACACGGCGGCAACCCATCTTCGGAGGGATCGACGGGCATAGG
>JBMFXK010000481.1:0-2330 GCA_049964315.1 Clostridia bacterium
CGCATGGCCGCCGGTGCCGATGGGCCAGAACGGCACGTGCAGGTGCTGGAGCCAGTCCTGAACAACATGCCACAGCGGGTCGTAAGGACCGAGTGGATCGCCGTTGGCATGGAGGTAAACCGAACCAGGACCGGCCCCGAAGTCCAGCATCCAGGGAGCGTCGTGGCCCGGCAGCTGGACGACGAACCGTTCCGGATGGCGCCGCACCTCGGCCGTGAGCTCGGGGGATCCCCATGCCTCGAGGCCGCGCCCAAACCAGGCCGAGAGGGCTTCAGCCTGCATCTTAGGCCACAAGAACCGCCGCCCCTCACGCTCCGCCAGGGCCAGGAACGCCTCGGCGCGCTCGACGTTTCGGTGATATAGACTCACCATGACAAGCCCCGGTGTCTCCCGCAGTGCGCGCCCGAACAGCGCATCCACCTCCTCTTCGGTGCGAGTCTGGGTGCCAAATCCGAACGAGAGGGTGGTGCCCTCAATCACGAGGGCACGGGCGCCCCGCACCGCTTCGGCAAACGCGAGACTGGTTTCGGGATGGCGGCCGTGCAGCCGGATGTCTCCCGTAAATGCCACCGCGCCGTCTTCGGTTTCGACACGATAGCCAGACGCGCCGGCCACATCGTGCTCCACATCAAAGCGCGTCACCCGGAACGGTCCGGTCTGAACCGGTCCCCCCGCCTGCAGGGACTGAAGCACAGGAGCGCCGCCTTCAACCCGGTCTCCTGCGTCCGCCAGGGCCTGAAGCAGACGCACAGTGTCCGGGCTCGCGTACATCGGCAGGGCCGGATCGACAAAGCCTGTGAGGCCCATGTGGTCCAGGTGGGCGTGCGTGATAAAAAGGGCGGTCCTGCCGTCGGTGCCACCAGGGAGACCTGTGCCCTCGACGAACTGCGGGGCGTAGACATGCGAGATACGGGGGGCGACCCCGGTCATGAGGCGGTCATAAAGCTCGCGGCCCGGGCGGGGGCGGAGTCCGGCCTGGAACAGGCCGACGCCCGGGGTGTAGTCGAGTCCGAAATCGAGGAGCACGCGCCATCCATCCTGCTCGATCAATATCTTGCTGGATCCGATGACGCCGACGCCGCCCCAGAATCTCACCGTGGCCATGCGCGTCCCCCTCCCACTATAGATCGCGGCGACTCCCTGTCAGGGCGCGAGACTATCGACCCATGCTTCAACGGCAGGCAACACGTCTTCCAATTGCCGGCCCGCGATGTCAACAGGCCCCGGGAAGTAGTCCGTGGGCGTGATGTACGCGGTCCGGTACCCGGTCTCACGAGCGGGGGCGATGTCGTTCACGTAGTGACCGCCGACACTCAACACGCGGCCTGCCGGAATCGAAAAGCGTGTCACCAGCCCGTCAATAATCGGAAGGAGTCCGGCTGGCTTACGCGCCCCGGGCCGGATGGCGTCAAACGCGTCTCCCAGTCCCAGTTTCTCCAAGAGGGGCACACAGGCCTCCTCCGGGCTGTTGGACGCCAGCACCACCACAACCCGCTGCCGGACGCGTATCAGGAAGGGTAGCAGCGTCGAAGGCACTTCCAGGCGGCAGTCATCCGTCATCATGTACACCCGCGTCTTCATGAACGCATCACGGAACACCTGCCGTTCGAGGTGGAACGGATCCGCCAAGCGGCGCATGGCCTCCCAGTAGTCTCCCGCCTCGACTTCCGCAACTCCGGCCAGGAAGCGCGCGGCACGGGCCACGTAAGAGGCCCGGTCTGTTTCCGCCATGGCCTCCGCAATGTGGGCGGCATAGACGCGAAACGGTGCTTCTCCGCGATAGACGGTGCCGTCAAAGTCAAACAGCAGGAGGCCGTTCAAGTGATTCGGCATGGCGCTTCACCCCAGTGACGAAAGACCGTCGGCTGTGGGCCGTGGCAGAGCCGTCAAGAATAGACCAACCCCGCCGGGCCGCCCGGACCACGCGGTGCCTACGAGCCGTACCCACGCCAGGCGAGGAAGTGTCCCGACGGCGGGCCGCTTATCCGTGCCCGACTGACATCATGATGCGTGCCAGACCGAAAATTGTACCAGGAGGTGTGACAGGCTAAAGGATGTGCGTGCCGGGTCAGGCCCAGGGTCCGGCCATGAGCTGGAGTCTGGCCGAGATATTCTGTCCGCTCGGGGTAACCCAGCCCACGTTCACCGTATCACCGGGGTGGTAACCCGTTTCGAGCTGCTCCAGCTGCGCGGGCGAGGTCACTGCTATCCCCTGAAAGGTCGTGATGATGTCACCGGGCGCCAGGCCAGCGTTCGATGCGGGGGTGCCGCTTTCAACAATCTCCACCGCCGCGCCCTGACTGATGGACGGGTCAATCTGGCCAAACTGC
>JBMFXK010000482.1:0-2326 GCA_049964315.1 Clostridia bacterium
GGGGGCCTCCCACCCGCCATCCGATGCTGGCCGCCATCTTCGTCGCGATCGGGCCGGGCAGCGCGTTGCCGATGGCGAGAATCTCGCCAAACTGGCCCACCGTGAGCCAGTGGTAGCCGTCTACCGCCACCGCCTGGATGAGCGACAGCGACCCCGGTCCGCCTCCGTAGCCGAGGATGCCGACTTTGAAAAACCCCCAAAAAAGCTGCCATGCCACCAACATATTGGCCAAGGCGTCAGATCTGACGCCTCTCCCTCCCCGCACAAAAATTCGGCCGGCGCAATTGCTCGCCGACCGAATCCATTGGCGACTGCCGGGGGTATTCCTGCGTGGCTATCCGGCGGGGGTTTTCCCGTACGCGGCGTCACCCGCCTGCGGCGGGGTGCCGGCGCTCTTGCCCGGACCGGGCTTTGTGCGTCCCAGCTCCTCGCCGAACGCGGCCTGAAGCACTTTCACCGGAAGGCGGCTCATGCCCTCCCAGGCCCAGACGATCTCGTCTATCCCCTCCATGAGAGGGTTACTGCCGCCCCGGCCGAGCATCCGCCGCATGGTTCGGAAGGGGGCGGCCATCATGGTATCGATGTACCAGAGTTCCTGGCGGATGGCCTGGTTCAGTGACCCCGGCTGAACCGGTTCTGGTTTCGGATGGGGCCGCGGCGCCATGCGCTTAACCTCCGGCCGCTCATGGTCCGGCCCTCGCCCGTCGCGCTCCTCGTGCACCTTCATCCTCCCCGGCGCTAGTCTCCGGAGGCGCCGGGGGTTTCATGCAATGGGGTCTTCCGGTGTCGGGCGCGAATAGCATGTAAGGAATTTCCTCTCCCGACGCGGGAGGAGGGGGACGCAGGATGGCAGGATGCCAGGATGGAGGGAGTATATGCTGCGGCAGCTGCTGAAGTCGAAAATTCACCGCGCCACCGTGACCGAGGCGAATCTCCATTATCAGGGCAGTCTTACGCTGGGCGCAGCCCTGGTGGAGGCGGCCGGCCTGATCGACCACGAATTTGTGCACATCACCAACATCAACACCGGCATGCACTGGGTCACCTACGTGATGGTGGACCATGACCATCCCGGGACGGTGTGCATGAACGGCACCGCCGCCCGGCACTTCGAGCTGGGGGATCCGGTCATCGTCCTGGCCTACGGCCTGTACACTGACGCAGAGCTTGCCGCCTACCGGCCCCACCTCGTCTATGTGGACGAAGACAACCACGTCACCCGGGTGGCCCACGCTTGAGCCCTTAAGCCACGGCGCGGTGCTATCATGGACACGCAGAGGAGGGCGGATAAAGCGTGTCCATGGCGCAGGACGCCCGCGCGGTGGGATTCCCGGAAGACGTCTTTACCGTGTTTGCCATCCCGGGATTCGAGGACCGGATGCCCCGCTTGAAAGAGCTCATCACGCCGCGGCTGCGCGTTCTGGGTGATCTGCTGGTGCCGGCCGTCTCGGACCTGGCGGGGGAGATCCTGCATCCCCACGTGGCGCTTCACCTGCGGCGCCGCGTCAATCCGCCCACCGACACCTGGGTCGCGTTCGGGCCTTCGGCCCGCGGCTATAAGTCCCTCCCCCACTTTGAGGTGGGCGTGAACCGGGAGAGCGTGTTCACGCGCTTTGCCATCAAACCGGAAGGGCAGGACCAGAAAGGCTCCTTCTTCCGAGCGGTGTCGCTGGCGCGCCTGAAGGAACTCACAGCCGGTCACGACGTGTACTGGTACGCCGGTGAACATGGCGAGGACCCGGTTCCCGTCGCGGCCATTAAGCCGCGCACCTGGACGGGTCTCAGAGCCCGTGCGCTGAAGAAGGATGCCAGCCTCACGATCGGGCTTGTCATTGCCCATGACAACCCGATGGTGGAAGGACCGTCCCTCGTGGCGGAACTCGTGGCCCGGCTCCAGGTCCTATCCCCGCTCTACCGGGCTGCGCGCCGTCTCTAGCCGGCTCCGGCCGGCATCACGGGATCAGGTTGCCATCGGCTTGTCCCGTCGCCAAAGCCGATCGCGTCCGCGGGTCTGGACCCGGGCACCGGCCCCGACGCCACGTAGGTCAGTCGCTGGGCGCCGGGTGCTGCCGGAGCGCGCACAGCTCCGTCATCTGGCGCTCCAGATGGTGGAGGGGCGCGCTATCTCCTCGATGTCGAGCTCGGCCTTGTAGTTGAGGGCATGGGTGCCTGAAAGCCCGCGGTGACGGACAGGACCCGCTTCAGCCGGATAAACGAGCCGGGTCGAGGCGAGCGCCCGCGGAGTCACCAGGTTCCCCAGCACCTCCCCACCAGCAAGATCGCGACGATGCTGATGAAGCGCCAGGATCCGCAAAAGCGCTCAGCC
>JBMFXK010000483.1:0-2323 GCA_049964315.1 Clostridia bacterium
AAGCGACTCACGCGCGGCCCGATCCAGGCCAGCGGCGGTCGATTGACACCTTTTGGCACCCGATGCTATGCTTCTCCTCGGTCGCCGGACGGCGGCACGTTTGGCATCTCATCGAGAGTGGCGGAGGGTTCGGGCCCGATGAAGCCCGGCAACCGGAGCCAGCATGGCTTACGGTGCCAAGCCCCGCACGGCACGGCCGTGAGGGATGAGAGAAAGGCATCTTTCGCCTCTCCCTGTGCTATGGGAGAGGCTTTTTTGCGGAGGTGGGCGATGGGCGAGTTGGCGAGTCGCAAGCTGTTTACGTCGGAATCCGTCACCGAGGGACATCCGGACAAGGTGGCAGACCAAATCTCGGATGCCGTGCTGGACAGCCTTCTGGAGCAGGACCCCGAGTCCCGCGTGGCGGTGGAAACCCTCGTGTCCACGGGACTCGCGCTGGTGGCCGGTCAGGTGTCCAGTCGCGGCTACACCGATATTCCGGGCGTGGTCCGGAACGTGGTGCGTCGTATCGGCTATACCGACCCCGCTATGGGCATCGACTGCGACACCATGGCCGTGCTGACGACGATTGACGAGCAGTCCCCCGACATCCGCATGGGCGTGGAGACGGCGGTGGAAAGCCGCGCCGGAGAGACCGACGCGCTCTCCCGGCTGGGAGCTGGCGATCAGGGCATGGTCTTCGGTTTCGCGTGCCAGGAAACTCCCGAGCTGATGCCCCTGCCCATATCTTTGGCCAACCGCCTGGCGCGCACGCTCGCCAGCGTGCGCACATCCGGCCGGCTGCCGTTTGTCTGGCCCGACGGCAAGACCCAGGTGACGGTGGCTTACGAAGGCGGCGTCCCGGCCGCCGTGACCGCCGTGGTGGTCTCCACCCAGCACTCGCCCTCGATAGAGATGCGAGAGCTTGAGGAGGCCGTCCGCGCGGAGGTGATTCAGCCTGCATTGGGGGACTGGTGGAACAATCAGGTGCGGGTGCTGGTAAACCCCACCGGCCGCTTCGTAATCGGCGGTCCTCACGGGGACACGGGGCTGACGGGCCGCAAGATTATCGTCGACACGTACGGCGGAATGGCCCGGCATGGGGGCGGCGCGTACTCGGGAAAGGATCCGACCAAAGTCGACCGGTCGGCGTCGTATGCAGCACGCTGGGTGGCGAAGAACTTGGTCGCGGCCGGCCTCGCCTCCCGTGCGGAGGTGCAGGTTGCGTATGCGATTGGCGTGGCCCATCCGGTTTCCATATCGGTGGACAGCTTCGGCACCGGCACCATGCCGGACAGTGCGCTGGCCACCCTGATTGAGCGCGTGTTTGACCTCCGGCCGCTGGCGATCATCCGGACGCTGGACCTGGCCCGGCCCATCTACCTGCCGACGGCCGCGTACGGCCATTTTGGGCGTACGGACCTGGAGTTGCCGTGGGAGGCCCTCGACCGCGTCGACATGCTGCTTCGCGAGGCGCGGCTTCTGGTCTGACCACCGCCCGCCAGCCTGCATAGGCTGGTCGGGGGGTGCACGGTGCGCGCCGTTTCTCTGCTGCTGACGCTGGGTCTGGCGGCGGTGTTGAACCATCTCGTCACGTCAGTCTGTTCCCGCGGCGCCGGGCAGGCGATCGTACTCCGCTGCCGCGATCAGGCCGGCTCCATCGAAGGACGCGTGCGCCAGGTCGTGGGGTCGGGCCGCTACGAGGTCGTCTATGTCCAGGATGTTGGCTCGGGCGATGAGACGCCCGCTATCCTGGACCGGTTGGCGCGCGAGCTGTCGATCGTCCTGCTGTCAGCCGAAGACGCCCCGCCCGCCGGCGCTCACATCTGCGACATGGCTGGCCGGCAGCGCTGAGGCCGTGGCTCCATCCCTGCCCCCACATCTAGGCCGGATGCTTTCGCCACTCCATGGTCGCCCTGGACCGTACGGTGCCTGCCGGTCAACGGCCACGCATCACGCAGCGGGTGTCGCGGGGAGCCTCTACGCGCCGTCGGTTGCCGGGCCTTTGGGCTGTCCGCTGGCCGACCGCGTAGGCAGTTAACGAAATCCATCTGATTCTCGATGAAAATTTTGTCGAGAAACCCCGAAAGCCTAGTAACGGTGCCTTATCAACAGAGTTATCCACGTTATCCACAGATGAGAACGCTCCCGGTGACCCCGATCGATGTCGCCAAATTGGGATTGCTTCCCAGGTGGACGCGTGCTATAGTCAGCGACGGCTCGCGCCGGCGAGCTGCGAGAAAGGGGATTCGGGAATGCAGGGACGCGTCAAATGGTTTAGCGCCGACAAGGGCTACGGGTTCCTGGAGAGCGACGAGGGCGGGGACGTCTTCGTCCACTACAG
>JBMFXK010000484.1:0-2314 GCA_049964315.1 Clostridia bacterium
AGATGACCTGACGGCCGAGGCTAGCGCTCGGAAAGCGGACGGTGGCAAGGTTCATCTTCCCGCTCCTTCCTTCGCCGGCGACGGCCGGGCAGGAGCAGCGTTCGCCACGTCGGCGGCGATCCCCGCGGACCGGTCGTGGCCCGACGGGGGTCGATGCTGTTCGCAAGACACTAGGTGACTCGATTGCCGGAGATCTGCAATACTGGGTCAAACTTTGGCGCGAGGCAAAAACAGGACAAGGCCGCGCGATGGGCGACCGTTGTGGAGCGATGCAGGGCCGAGGAGTGCTTGTCCACCGGTCACATGGCGGCGTGGCCTTTTCAGGCTACGGCCAGGGTAACCCTGGTCGCTCCAAGAGGGTCAACCCGAGGGTTGCCCTATAGCCGCACTCGCCCCCGAAGGGGCGCGGGACCCTGTGGGTCGTATCACCGGTGGACCGTGCTCCCCGGCCCACGGGTAGCGTAGCTGGGCCCAGGGGTAGCCGGCAAGGCTGGGTCAGGCGATCGCAGCGAGAGCGGCCAAGTGGCGGTCGACAGCAAGGCCGGTGCGGTTGATGGCGGCCGTCATCGGCTCGCCGTGGTACTGGCTGACTGCGGGCGCGAGCACACGCTGGTAGAGCTTGGTGACGGCGAGGCAGATGCGCAGCCCCTCCGGAGTGACACGGTAACGGTGACTTTGGGGGACGCGCACGATGATCCCTTTCAGGCGCAACCGGCGAAGGTCATACGTGGCGTTCGCGGGGGTATAGGGTTGGGCGCCGAGTAGCCCGTGCATGGCTGGACGCAGATCACGGGCGCGAAAGCCCGTAGGATGCAGGGCGCCCAGCGCGAGAAGGCAGATGGCGCTCTCAAGAGCCATGGCGCGCGGCTGCCCGAACGGTAGGCCGGACGCCCGTTGACCGTCATGATCGGAGGCAACGAAGGTTTGGGCCAAGGCGGACGCGCCCGTAAGGCAGTTGGCGGACGTCTGTTCGTGGGCGAGGAGTCGAAGATTCGTGGCACGCCCGAAGGCGATGACCGCTGGCAGGTTCTGTACACCACGGTTGATGCCGAGGTCGTAGGTGTTGTTCACCGTCGTCTCGGTGCGAAGGGCGCGGCCCTCCTTGAAGTACTGCTTGATGCCGCAGTCCTTGTAGCGGGCGTGGATGGACGGTAGGACTCCGTCGTGGATGATGCGCGTGGCGAACTTCCCGGGCGTGCGGCGGGTGATCTTGCGGTCGAAGATGAGGCTCATCTCCTCGGGCCGACCGAGGTCAAGATGATCGTGGATCGCCTGTTCGAAGAACCGCCGCCCCAGGCGCGGCTGATCGAACACCTGGGTGAGGCTGACCTCGGTTTGGATGAGGGAGATCGCGTGCTCGCAGCCGCCCTGGCGGTCCTCGGGCGTGAACGGCCAGGGCAGAACCGTCGACCAACGCCGGACGTAGTCGGTGATGGCGGCAGGGCCGAAGCGGTCGCACTCGGCCTGAAGGCGGTCTGGGTCGTCTGTGGCCAGAAAGCCGTTGTCCAGTTCGCAGAAGCCCACCCCAGCCCGTTGCAACTGCCGTTTCGCCCACTCGTGACCGTTGAGGTACACGCGGCCAGCGAACGGCATGTAGGTGCACATCTTGAGAAAGCTCGGGCCGAACTCGGGGTCCAGGATATAGAAGTAGAACCACTTCACGCACACCGTGGAGGGCATGAAGCGAAACCACGGCCGCTTATCTGCCTTGGCCTCGGGTGCCCGTACGCCGCGAAACGAGTGTGCCCTCTCCTGGGCGATGCCGATGAACACCACCCCGGTTCTCCCCTGGGCAATCGCCTTCTGGAACAGCGGACGGACGTAGTCTTCCTTGCGTACGTCCTTGGGGAAGGGTTCGAGCGGCACGCCCTGCTCATGAGCGAAGCGCTCCACCTGGCGCACGTACTCGGTTCCGATCTGGCCCAGGATCGCCGGTGACGGCAAGGGTAGACCGCGCACCGCCTTCATGAACTGGTAGACGCCGCCGGGCTGCTGCAGCCACGGCACATACAGGTTGAGGTAGAGGCGGTCCACCGACGTAACCTCAAGGGTCACATGGCCCTCAAGGATCTCGGCCATATTCAGGGCAGTCACCTCCAGCTCCCGGCCTACCAGAAACGGCGGCGCGGCGCTACCCGGTCGCCCTTTCTCACCAGCCAGGACGGAGGCCCTGCTCCACCTCAACACCGCGCGCCTTGCTGTGCCTATGCTCGCTCGGCGGGTTGGGGTGCCAGGGCCGCGAAGCGGACCGGCACTCCGCTAGCGTTCTATTGTGTTTAATGGTGATTACCGCTAGCATTGGGTCATGGAACTT
>JBMFXK010000485.1:0-2293 GCA_049964315.1 Clostridia bacterium
GGTCGCATGGCATAATACGCTTCACATCACCATCCTAGGACAATATCTCCTTGTGCATGGAGGGTGGTTGATGAGGGTGGCCGCGCTGGTGGCAGCGGGACTGACGGCGGTCGCGGCGGGAGAGATCGCCCAGGCGGGGGCGAACTGGCGGCGCGGCACATGGGCGGTCGGGGCAGCCGTAGGGTGGCCGGGAGGGGTCCCGGCAGCGGCCATGGCGTGGGAAGCGGGCTTGGTCGGACTGTTGGCCGGGTTCCTCGGGACGGGCTTGGCAATGGCGGTGCTGTCGCCCCTGTTCGACGTCCCCCCGGCCCGTGGCTTGGCTCTGGCCACGGTGTTGGGGGTCATCTGCGTCAGTGAGCTCGCTGCGTGGCCCGCGGTCTGGACCGTCCGTCGCCAGGATCCTGTGGCCGTCCTGAAAGGAGGTCCATAATGAGTACGGCCCATGATTCGTGGATCGTGGCCGATTCCCTGGGCAAGACCTACGGCTCTGCGGTTGCGATTCGGTCTCTATCCTTTACGCTCGACGCAGGGACCCACTGGGCGGTAACCGGTCCCTCCGGATCCGGCAAGAGCACCCTGCTGTATCTCCTGGGCGCCCTCGATCGTCCGACATCTGGCCACCTCCGAATCGGCGGTCGGAACCTGAGCGAATTGGATCCCAATGCCCGGGCGGCCTACCGGTATAGTACGGTCGACTTTGTGTTCCAGGAGTTCCATCTCCTCGGGGACCTCACCGTGGAGGAGAATGTTCTCTTGCCGTTCGTGGGGCGGCCGCGCGACCGGCGGACGCATCAGGATCGGGCCCTCTGGCTCTTGCAACAGGTGGGTCTCGAGGCGCATCGGCGTCAGCCGGCGGGGGTGTTGTCCGGGGGCGAGAAACAACGAGTCGCGATCGCCCGGGCCTTGGTCAACGATCCCCCGCTGCTCCTCTGCGATGAGCCAACGGGCAACCTGGATCAGACGACGGGGGCACAAGTGATGGATCTACTCCAATCCCTCGCGGCCGCGGATCCCCTAAAGACGCTCATCGTGGTCACCCATGATCCGAGTGTAGCGTGCAGGTTCCTCCACCAGTTACATCTGCGCGACGGAGCGCTCGTCGACAGTGTCCCTAGCGCGTGACCCCACACATGTCGTCAGCCCTCCAACGCCCTCGCGCAGGGCGTAGCGGGAGTGTCCTTGCGCCGATTCGTCGTTGGTATCGTATGAGATCGGTGAACCGCAATGTCGTATACGTCCACCCTAAATCCGAGGAACCCCTTGGGGAACACCGTACATGTCAGCGGCCGATTCGGGCGGCCGGCGTGGACGTACAACCACCTGGAATACGGCCCCTGGGTGTTGGTCGAGAAGGACCCCTACGTGGAGACTTAGTGTGATCGGCCCTCTTACACGCCGGGGTCCCCACGGATCCAAGTAGCGTCCTTAAACTGATGTAAATTCGGCTCACACAGAAAGCCATTCCCCTGTCCCTCGATACGATCGGGTTGCTGTAGACACCGACGTGAGGGGAACGAGGCAATGGCTGACTATCAGGTTACCATCGACGGCGCCGATCTGCAGGAGCTCTTTCAGGGCGATGACGGGGTGAAAATCTTGGTGGAGAAGGTGCTCAACCAGGTGCTCCAGGCCCAGGCGAGTGAGCAGCTGCAGGCCGACCCGTATGAGCGCACGGCCGACCGCCAAGGGTATCGGAACGGGACCCGCGCCCGGAAGCTCACCACCCGGGTGGGCCCGCTCACGTTGCGCATTCCCCAGGTCCGCGAGGGCCAGTTCTCCACGGATCTCTTTGCCCGGTACCAGCGCAGTGAGCAAGCGCTGGTGCTGGCCTTGATGGAGATGGTCATCAACGGCGTCTCCACCCGGAAGATCACCGCCATCACCGAAGAGCTCTGCGGGACGGAGTTCAGCAAGAGCACCGTGTCGGCGCTCTGCAAGCGGGTGGACCCCATCGTGACGGCGTGGAGTACCCGGCCGTTGCAGGGCCAGCGCTACCCTTTCCTGCTGGTAGATGCCCTGGTGCTCCGCATTCGGGAGGACGCCCAGGTCAAGGCGGGAGCGGGCTCATCGCCACGGGAGTGAACGCGGCCGGCTACCGGGAGATTCTCGGGCTGGGACTCGGGGACAGTGAGTCCGAGGCGACCTGGACGGTGTTCTTCCAGGGCTTAAAGGACCGCGGCCGCCACGGGGTGGACTGGGTCATCTCCGACGACCACCGCGGCTGGGTGAACGCCGTCCAGCGGCAGTTCCAGGGCGCGACATGGCAGCGGTGCCAGACGCACACTATGCGCAA
>JBMFXK010000486.1:0-2290 GCA_049964315.1 Clostridia bacterium
GTGCTGGGCGTGGCCCTGTGGATGAAGCTCCCGGACCAGGTTCCCGCAGCGTCCCCCGCTCCCGCCCCCGCCCTGGCCGAGTCGAGCGCCCCGCCAGCCTGAGTCCGCTGGGACCGCCCACCTGGCGACCTCGGTGGCCGAGGCGGTCAGTCCCGGCGCCTGCTTGGGTCCCTCCGCAGGCCCTGGTAGTGTGTAAGGAGGATGTGAGTCCGACTCCGTCGAGGAGGGCGACCGCACTGCAAGTGGTGATCCTGGCCGGCGGGCTGGGGACGCGCCTGTCCGGGGTGATATCGGGACCGAAGGCGCTGGTCCCGGTGCACGGTCGTCCACTCCTCGCCCACCTTATTGACTACGTGCGGGATGAAGGTGCCGACGAGATCCTGGTGGCGGCCGGGCACGGTGCCGCAGCCGTCGAGGAATACCTCGCCCGCGAACCGGTGGGCGCCGGCGTTCGCGTGTCCGTCGAGCCCGGGCCGCTGGGCACGGCCGGCGCCCTTCGATTCGCGCTGCCCCAGCTTCAGCCCACCTTTGGAGTTCTGAACGGAGACACGCTGCTGGTAGGAAGTCTGGCACGACTGTGGAAGTTTCACGAAGGCTGTCGGGTGGAGGCCACGATTGCCGTCGTGCCAGGTGCCGGCACCGACTACGGGACCGTGGCGGCCGAGTGCGTACCGGGCCGGGTCACGCGGTTTCTGGAAAAGACCGGGGGCGGGGCCTTCGTGAGCGCAGGTCTTGCCGTCCTGGCCCGGCCCGTGATCGAGCGGGTCCAGGCCGGTCCCTCCTCGCTGGAGCGAGATGTACTCCCGGGGCTTGCGCGGCGCGGGCAGCTTTGGTGTTTTCCCTTCGAGCGAATGTATGACGTGGGCACTCCGGAACGGCTCAGAAAGGCCGATGTGGAATGGTGAGATCCGAGGCGGCGCCGGCGGTCCGCGCGCGGGTTCCGCTCCGCATCAGCTTTGGCGGGGGCGGCACCGACGTGGCCCCTTACTTCCTCGATCACGGCGGGGTGGCGCTCAACGTCACGATTGACCGCTACGTGTACTGTTCCCTCGCACCGACCCACGACGAGACCGTGCGGGTGACCTCGCTGGACTATAACCAGGCGGCCTCGTTCGGTGTGCACGAACTGCCGGTGTACGACGGCAACCTGGACCTGGTGAAGGCCGTCATCCACCGGGTGGATCCGGCCTGGCGGCGCGGGCTCAACATGCTGCTCCAGGCGGAAGCGCCGCCGGGATCGGGTCTGGGTACGTCGTCGGCCGTCGTGGTGGCCACCATCATGGCACTCTCGCGCCTGCTGGGCGTGTACCTGAAACCCGACCAGGTGTCGTCCCTGGCCTACACCGTCGAGCGCGACGACCTGAACATCGCCGGCGGCTATCAGGACCAGTACGCGGCCGGGTACGGCGGCTTCAATTGGATGGAGTTCAGCCGCGATGGCGTGGTGGTGGAGCCGCTCGCCCTGAAGCCGGAGACCCTGTATGAGCTGGAGTACAAGCTGGTGCTGTGGTTCACCGGCGCGACGCGGTTGTCGGCCGGCATCCTGACCGAGCAGGTGGGCAACTACGAGGCGGGCCACCCGGTCACCGTGGAAAGCCTCCACCGCATGAAGGCGATGGCGGAGGCGATGCGGCGGGCGCTCACCCACGGCGCCACGGACGACTTCGGCGGCCTCCTGCACGAGTCGTGGATGGCGAAGCGCAACCTCGCCTCCTCCATCACCAGCGCGGCCATCGACGAGCTGTACGAGGCGGCGCGCGAGGCGGGCGCCATCGGAGGCAAACTCCTCGGAGCCGGCGGCGGCGGCTTCCTGCTCCTGTACATTCCGGAGGATCGCCGCCGGGCGGTGGTGGACGCGCTGTCACGCTTTCCCGGCACCCAGGGCGGGCCGGTGCACTTTGACCTGTCGGGCCCGGTCGTGTGGGCTTCGCGGGGATTCCGGAACGCGGTCCCGGCATTTCAGACCGCAGAGCAGGGAGATTCATAACGCATGACAGCACAGTTTCGGAACATGGCGCGCGAGGGATTTGAAGCCAGCATTGCACCGAAGGCGGCCATCCTGGCCGACGAAGGCTTTATGGAGCGGCTGTCGACGGTCATGGCGCTCGCGCACGGCGTGGTGAAGGCCGGCGGCAAGATCCTGGTGGCGGGCAACGGCGGCAGCGCGGCCGACGCCCAGCACATCGCCGCCGAACTGGTGGGCCGGTTCGAGCGCGAACGGCAGGCATACCCGGCGCTGGCGCTGGCGGAGAACATGTCCTCGGTGACCGGCATCAGCAACGACTACGGC
>JBMFXK010000487.1:0-2289 GCA_049964315.1 Clostridia bacterium
GGATATGCAGCTTATCGGACTCCTCCGCCCGGTCCAGTGACGGGATCAGGAGATTCCTCCCTGCTTCAAACCGCTCAAGCTCGGCCAGGGCGAGTCCGCGGTTGACCGAGACCGCCTGCTGCATGGGGCCTCCGTCCGGAGGCAGACGCAGCTCGGCCCGCTCCAGACTCTCCAGTGCCTGCGGAAAGTAGTTCAGATTCAGCTGGCAGACGGCCAGGTTGATCCAGTACTGCGCCGTGAGAGGGCCTGAGCAGTGGCCGACCAGGGGCTCCAGCCCGCCCATTCCCCTCAGCGCCAGGTCGTAATGGCCGCGCTGCACCTCGACCATGGCGCGATTCATGCCGATCCCGAGGGCCGATTCCGGAACCGCCTGGACCGGCAGGCTTTTCTGGGCCGTGGAAAACCAGACGGCCGCGTTCTCCGGGTCATCCCGCATCAGATAGGTCTTTCCGATCAGATTCGCAAACCGCCAGCCATCCGGACCCTGGAGGCCGCCGCTCAGCGCCACCGTCTCCCGCGCCGCCTCAGCCCATCCGCGGGCGAGCAGATCCTGCGCCGTATCGAGGGCTGAGGAGCCCGTACCCATTACGCCTTAGCCTGGCGCGGCCAGCGGATGCTGACCACCGAGCCTGCGCCGGGACGTGAGCGCACCGACAGGTCCCCGCCGACCCGTTCGAGGCGCTCCCGCATGCCTTGAAGGCCGAAGTGGTGCGAGGGGACATCCCCTGCCGGAAAGCCCTTCCCGTCGTCTTCGACTTCAACGCCGAGGGCGTCGGGCTGACTCCGCCAGCGGACGACGATGTGCTTCGCCCCGGCATGCTTGACGACATTGGTAAGCGCCTCCTGCAGGAGCCGGAAGATGAGAATCTGCTGTGCCTGGGACAGGGCCATGTCGGGCGGCATTTCGCGGTCGTCGATGCGGATCGCGATGCCTGTCTCCCGTTCCACCCCCTGCACCAGGTTCTCCACCGCGCCCAGCAGGCCCACCTCATCAATCGCGATTGGCTGCAGGTCGAAGATCAGCTGGCGGATCTCATTTACCGCCTGCACCACGCGGGTAGACAGGTGCTGGAGCTCGCCGTCCACCGCCTCGGGTTCAGCCGTCAAAAGCCGCCGCGCGATCTCGAGCCGCATCGCGACCTGGGTCAGGGTCTGAACCGGACCATCGTGCAGGTCGCGGCCAATGCGTCGCCGCTCTTCTTCCATCATCATGATGGCGCGATCCGCTAGATCCCCGTCTGTCCGGATCGGCTGTGCCATGGTGCCCTCCTCCAGCGCAAAAGCCGCCCCGTCAGCCGACGGAAGTTCCCTTAATACCACAGGATCTTGCCGCGGCCCAGGATTCCTCCGCCGTGTCCATGACCAACGCTCTGGCCGCCGGCCTGTCCGTGGCCGACCGCGACTGTCACACCGCTGCCCGTACCCGGACGACCCGCCGCACTCGCGTAGTGAGATATGCCGCCAATGCTCAGCATCACGACCGTGATGGCGAGAGCCGTCCCGCTAATCCACTTCCGCATCCTGTTCACCTCCCTCCACTGGAACCGTCTCTTCCGACTGCGGGCCCGCCAGGCCGTGCCGCCGCATCGTCACATGGACGGTGTCCTGCTCGATGCGGTGCGAGTGGCCAGCCACCCGCAGCACGCTGCTGGCCGCCACTTTCTCCCCGCGGATCTCCCCCTCGGCGTCATCCACGCGCACCGTGGTCTCCACGCCGGTGTGGTATCCGATTTGCCGCGCCTGTACGCTTCTACGGGCTACGGTGAAGCCACCCACCAAGGCTTCAGTCACCACGACCTGGTCGCCGGCCTCCAGTGTAGATGCGAAGGCACTGCCCACCGTCAGTGTCCCGGCGGCCCGTATTAGTGACGCGGCCACGTGGCCCGCCACCGTCACCGGGGGCTCGCTGTCGGAGAGTGCCCACAAAGCCTCGCCGATCTCTTCCCAGGGGTCCTCCAGGAACTCGACCAGCAGATCCAGCGGCGCCAGGGATGTAAGGGTTTCCAGAAACGCCATGGCCGTAACCCGCTGCAGCTCACGCAGGACCTCACAGGCGCGGGAGCTCAAGCGGAGAGCCGGATTGTCGAGCATGGTTCCGATCCAGGCCTGCTGCGACTCCCAGTCCGGGTACTGCTGCGGGACCAGGCGCGCCGCAATACGGCCCGGCTGCAGCCGCGCCGACAGGGGTGAGCGCCGAGCCGCCTCGCGAACGGTAGCCGCCATCTCGTTGAGCGTGATGCCCCAGCGTTGGAAGCCCTGCTCCACTTCGTCCTGAAGGGCCGCATCAAG
>JBMFXK010000488.1:0-2277 GCA_049964315.1 Clostridia bacterium
GGATTTAGTCGCGATGGTCCGTCCACACGTGCTCCAAGCGGGCAAGAAGCGTGCTGCGCTCGGCGCGATACTCGGCTTCACTAACGTCGCCGCGGCGGCGCTCCGATTCGAGCGTGGCCAGCCTCCCGATGAAACCTTCACGGGCATCGTGGACCGGCCGCCAATCTGTGAGCGGGCGCCAGTTGACGACCACCAGCGTACCGGCCAGCAGGAGAAGCCCGAGACCAAATTCGAATGCCCGTCCCGCCAGCGGAAAACCTGCCGGCGGCAGGGTCGTGACGGCCGCGCTGGACGCACTCTCCACGGACGCGGCAATCGACTGTCCCGCCGTGACGCTGCTCGTACTGTAGACGCGAAACGTCGGGCTGTGCGGCAGACCGGGGATCTTGCGCGACTTCCCCACAGTCCAGTTGGGATTGACCACCGAGGGCAAGGCCAAGGATTCCGGCACCATGATGACCACGGAGCTGGTCGCCACCGGCAGGGTCTCCTGCAGCAACGTCGACGTACCGTCCCAGGGCAGTGTGTACTTGACGGCAATGGTTGAGGGGCTTCCAGTGATGTTAGCCCCGTCGCCCGACACCGACGACAGCTTCACGTTGATGGGCTCGAGGTTCTTGAATCCCTGCACGAGGCCGATGGCGGGATTGATGCCCGCCGGCGCCATCTCCACCTGCTCGAACACCGCCAGGCTGTGTTTCTGGGGCAGGAGCACCAGCAGTTCCAAGCTCGCCTTCGCCGTGGTTCCAGCCGCGGCCGCCACCGCAGGCCACAGGACCGCGACTGCCACGAATAGGGCCAGCACCAGACGTTTCACGACGCAGCGCCCCCGGATGACCCGCAGTGCGGACAGGGAGACTGCCGGACCCGTTCCAGCTTCCGGCCGCAATCGAGGCAGTACGTGTCCCGAAGCACCCGCTCCACATCGTCCTGGAAGCGAGTGGAACCGCTCCTCCCGCTTTGAGGCGCCGATCCCGCACGCCAGTACGGCACCGCCACGAGAGCCACCGTTACGCTGACAAGCAGGATTGCCATAACGAAGCCAAGCGGGCTCACGCCTCGTCCCTCCGCTCCCGGAGCGGGATATTCGGCACGGGAAGGGGCTGGGCCGCGGCCAGTTGATGCCGGCGCCGGCCCGGACCTCCCTGCGCAATGAGAGTGCCGAACACCAGGATGAACATCCCGATCCAGATCCAGGACACGAGCGGGTTGACGATGAACTGCACCTGCACCTGGGTTCCGCCGGGGGTGTAGGATCCGAGCACCGTGTACAGATCTCGCGCCAGGTTTCCGATGATGGACACCTGTGCCACCGGTTCTGCGGAGCCCGGGAACAGGTTGATCCCTGGAGTGAACGTCGTGTCGTGGAAGCCGCCCCCACTCACCACCAAGACCGCCTCGTTCGTCTGGTAGGCGGAGTGGTCGACGGTGGCCAGGCCCTCGTACGTGACGCGGTAGGGACCAACCACCTCCGTCTGCCCCATCTTGAAGTGGCGCACCACGGAGTAGTTCCCGGTATGCGATCCAATTACGCCCAGCACGATGATGAGGAAAGCAAGATGCGCGATGAAGCCGCCATATCGCCGCCGGTTGGAACGCACGCCGCGGACGAGCGCGGTCACCACATCCTCCCCGGTTGCCCGCGCCCGGATGCGCGCCATACTGGTGAAGGCCCGCACCGTCGAGGCGATGGCGAACAGGGCCAGAAAGTCACCAAGTAAAAGCAGCGGCGCGCGTGCCCCCCACCAGTAGGCGGCCACGGCTCCAGCGACTGCGACGACCCAGGGCCAGCGCAGATTGGTCGCCAGTTCGCGATACTTGACAGAGCGCCAGGTCGCCACCGGCGCCAGGATCAACAGTGCGATGAGAGCCAGGAACAGGGGCTCGGTCATTGTGTTGAAAAAACCAACCTGCAGCACGATCTGAGTGCCCGTCAGTGCCCCGGTCATGACAGGGTAGAAGGTCCCGAACAGCACGACGGCGGTCAAGATCGCGAGCACAAAAGCCATGATGTAGTACAGGCCTTCGCGTGACAGCAGCCGATCCAGCAGCACGGTATCCACCAGCTGTCGCCGGCGGAGGACGATGACGGCCAGGGTCGCAAACAGCCCCACCCAGAACAGACCGAAGAAGTACGGCCCGACTCCGGTGCCGGCAAAGGAGTGGACGGAATCCTTTATCACCCCGCTCCGGGTGATGTAGGTGGCCACCAGCGTCAGTAAAAAGCTTGCCATCATCATGAGGCTGGTCCAGAGACGGAACAGACCCCGACGCTCC
>JBMFXK010000489.1:0-2264 GCA_049964315.1 Clostridia bacterium
CAAAATGGCCACGGCCAAATGCCGATGGGTGAGACGGACATGGGCGGGATGGACATGGGTCACGAACGGCCCTTTTGGACCGGGGTTGCCGTTAGCGTAAGTCACTGTGGGGCGGGCTGTACTCTTGGAGACATAGCCGCGGAGTTCCTGATCTTCGGTCTCGGAGCCACCATAGCCGGAGTTGCCCTCTACCCTGAATATATAGCCGACTACGTAGCCGCGCTCGTTCTTGGCATCTTCTTTCAGTACTTCGCCATAGCTCCGATGCGTGGCCTGAATCTTCGCGACGGGCTGGTGGCCGCCGCCAAAGCGGACGTGTTGTCGCTCACCAGCTTTGAGCTGGGTCTCTTCGCGTGGATGGCAGTGATGCACTTTGTCCTTTTCCCCGGTCTCAACCCTGGGTCGCCCGCGTACTGGTTTCTCATGCAGATCGGAATGGTGCTCGGCTTCCTCACTGCGTACCCGGTCAATGTCTGGCTGATTCATCACGGAGTCAAGGAGGTGATGTGATGCAGTCCATACCTCTGCCGGTGGGCCACTAACCATATGGTCTTCAAGCAGTGGGAACGCGCCGGCCACTGACCTAGATCCGCGAATAGCGGCTGCGGGAAGGGGTGGGGCTGGCCCCCCTGGCAGGCGGGAATCCACCGTCGCCAAATGGCCTCAGGGAGCCGACCGGTCCTATGGCTGCGCATAGCGAGCCGGATCGGCGTCGAACGCCTCAGCACAGCCCGGATTGCAGAAGTAGTAGTCAGTCTCCCGGTAGCGACGATGCGCTGCCGCATGCTCGGGATCGATCGTCATATGGCAGACGGGGTCGACCACCTGATTGGACCGCTCTGCGGGCGAGATGGACTGATCCATGGTGTCCTCCTTCTTTGTTGGGGCCCTCTTTGTTGGGTAGGTGTGGCTGTCGCCGTGGCCGACTGCGGCGAGGGAGCCAGCGATGGCGCTGGAGACTACGGCCATTGGCTCGGTCGTTGCCTCGGAACCAGTGAACCGTTCGGGCTCGGCCTCAAAGCGCACCCGGCATCGGTCCGAGCAGAACCAGTAGCTCTTACCGTCCCAGGTCGCCTCGGCCGGTGCGTCGGCGATCCGGACCTGCATGCCGCACACCGGGTCGATGGCGAACCCGGCACCTCCACCGAGCTGCTCGCGGTGGCGTTTCATCCACAACAACCCGACGAAGACCATGAGGAACACGATGTTGAGCACACTCGTGTAGTTCCACGAAAAGTCAACGGCGACCACCGATGCTCGCCGCACCGTGGGGACAAGACCCACCGCGGAGAACAGCTCACCCACCGCGAGGCCGGCGATCGCCATCACCACGTAGAACACCAAGACTAGCCTGAGAGTCAGGCGCCAGCCGTAGAACTTGCGGTAGATGAGGATGAGCGGCATCGAGATGAGGTCGGCGAAGACGAACGAGATCACCCCACCGAAGCTGATGCCCCCTTTCCACAGGGCGGCGGCGAGAGGGACGTTCCCGACCGAGCACACCCAGCTCACCACCGCGATAAGCGGGCCAATCGCCGCGTTCTCCACGCTGGTCCATCCCCCGTGGCCGGTGACGAACAGAGCGGCCCAGAACGTCGCCGGAACCAGAGCGGCCAAGAAGCCGGCCACGGTATACCCGATCACCAGCTCCTTGCGGAGCATCGTCACATCCGCGATGGCGTAGGTGGCAGCGTCTGCCCATGCCCCCTTCGAGCGGAGCTTGGTCGCCCATGGCGCCTGTTCGACCGTCCGCTGGTGCTCGCCACGAGCCTCGTCCAGCGCCTCCCGGCGCGCCCTGTCGGCTCCGCCAGCTCCTTTCGCTGGTGAGCCACCCGTCCGAGCCTCGCTGCGTGCGGCGGGCTTCGTGAGCCCCCGGCGCGCCGTCTCCACCAGCGGCCCACGGAACACGAGGCCGCCAACAAGCGCCAGCAGCACGATCATCAGAGGGCCGCCCACGAACTCTGCAGCGGCGAACTGCCAGCCGATCAGCACGAGAAGCACCAGACCGAGCTCGATGACTAGGTTGGTTGATGCCACCATGAAGACCATGGCCGCCACGAAGTCCGCGCCCTTCTGGAACAGCGACTTGGCCATGGCGCTCGCGGCGTAAGAGCAGCTGGAGGACATCGCACCGAACCCCGAGGCACGGGCGACCGCCGCCGGGCGGTGGTTCCCCAAGGTCCGCTGCATGTTCTCTTTGGAGACGAACGCCTGCACCGCGCCGGACAGTCCGAAGCCCAGTACGAGGGCCCAGAGCGTCTCCC
>JBMFXK010000490.1:0-2260 GCA_049964315.1 Clostridia bacterium
CGGTGGTGCGGCCCCGGACACGCGGGGTGGAATATGGCATCGAGCACTGGCGGGATACCTTCTTCATGCTCACCAACGAAGAGGCGGAGAACTTCTCGATCAAGAGCTGCCCCGTCGGCAATCTTGGACACGGCCCCTGGCAGACCGTGGTGGCTGGTTCGGACGCCCGCTACCTGCAGCAGCTGGTCCCGTTCGAGAGTCATCTCGTGATTGCCGGCCGCGAGGGTGGCCTCAGTCAGCTGTGGACCTTTGACGGTCACCATTTGGAGGCGCTCAGCTGGGACGAGCCCCTCTACGATGTCGGACTCTACGACAATCGCGCCTATGCGACCGACGAAGTGCTGGTGACATTCCAGTCGATGGTGACGCCGCCCACAGTGTTCGGGCTGAGCCTCAAAAGCGGCACGCGGACGGTGCTCAAACGGCAGCCCGTGCCCAACTACGACCCCAGCCTCTACACTCAGGAGCAGGTTTGGGCCACGGCCGCCGACGGAGCCCGCGTCCCCATCTCCATGGTCTACAGGACCAACAAGCGGCGCCCGGGCGAGGCCGGTCCGTTGTGGTTGTACGGCTACGGTTCGTACGGGGCCACTTCCGACCCCATCTTCCGCCCCAACGCCCTCGTCCTCTTGGACCGCGGCGTCACCTTCGCCATCGCCCACATCCGGGGCGGAGCGGAGATGGGCCGCGCCTGGTACCACCATGGGAAGCTGCTCGAGAAGCGCAACACCTTCACCGATTTCATCGCCGCCGCCGAGGCGCTGATCGCGGCCGGGTACACCCAGCCCGACCTGCTGACCGCGGAAGGACGAAGCGCGGGCGGACTGTTGATGGGAGCCGTCACCAACCTGCGTCCCGACCTGTTCCGGGTGGTGGTGGCGGGCGTGCCCTTCGTAGATGTGGTGACGACCATGCTGGACGACACCATTCCCCTGACCAGCCTCGAATGGGAGGAGTGGGGCAATCCAGCCGACCCGGAGTACTACGCCTACATGAGGTCTTACAGCCCGTACGACAACGTCGAGCGCAAGGCATACCCGCACATCGTCGTGACCACCGGCCTCAATGACCCTCGCGTGGGTTACTTCGAGCCGGCCAAGTGGGTGCAGCGTCTGCGAGACCAGAAAACCGACGACCACGACGTCATCATGAAGACCCATATGGGTGCGGGGCACGGCGGATCGTCCGGCCGCTACGATCGCCTGCGCGAACTGGCCATGCAGTACGCTTTTGCCCTGGCCCGCATTGGGCTGACCGAGTAGTCTGCTCAGCGGGCGCGTGCGCAGGAGGTAAGCAGATCCGCGCCCGCCCCGGTATGCGCCTCATACCAAGAAAGAGCCGCCCCCATCGTGGGGGGCGGCGATGGTTGGCGCGGTCTAGGCAGTCTCTAGGCAGTCTCTTCCTTCTGCTTCTTGCCGTTCTGGCGCTTGCTGCGTTCGGCTGTCACCATCAGCGGAGCCTCGTGGTTCTCCACCACCTCTTTGGTGACGATGCACTTCGAGACGTCCTGGCGGCTCGGCATGTCGTACATCACGTCCAGCATGATGTCCTCGATGATGGCCCGCAGCGCGCGGGCTCCGGTGTTACGGCGCACCGCCTCCAGTGCCACCGCCCGCACCGCCTCGTCCTTGAACTCAAGGTCGATGCCATCCATGCCCAGAAGCTTCTGGTACTGCTTGACGAGGGCGTTCCGCGGCTGCGTCAGGATCTCCACCAGCGCCGCCTCGTCCAGCGCGTCCAGTGTCACCGTGATGGGCAACCGGCCCACGAACTCCGGGATGAGCCCGAAGCGGAGCAGGTCCTCCGGCAGGATCTTGGCCAGAATCTCTCCGATGTTCTGGTCGTGGTGGGGCTGAAGCTCGGCCCCAAACCCCAGGCCCTTGCGGCCCACGCGGCGATTGATGATCTTCTCGATGCCGTCAAACGCTCCGCCGCAGATAAACAGGATGTTGGTGGTGTCGATCTGGATGAACTCCTGGTGGGGATGCTTGCGTCCACCCTGGGGCGGAACGCTCGCCACCGTACCCTCCAGAATCTTCAGCAGCGCCTGCTGCACACCCTCCCCCGACACATCGCGGGTGATGGAGGGGTTTTCGGACTTGCGGGCGATCTTGTCGACCTCGTCGATGTAGACGATACCCTTCTCCGCCTTCTCCACATCGTAGTCGGCGGCCTGGATGAGTTTGAGCAGGATGTTCTCGACGTCTTCCCCGACGTAGCCGGCCTCGGTCAGCGAGGTGGCGTCCGCGATGGCGAAGGG
>JBMFXK010000491.1:0-2256 GCA_049964315.1 Clostridia bacterium
ATCGGAACCTCCAGTTTCTTGCCGTTCAGGGTGCGGGGTATGGCGGCCACCGGCAGGATGACGTCGGGAACGTGGCGGGGAGAGAGATCGCGCCGGATCCGAGCGCGCACCTGCTCCCGCACCGTGTCGATGGACTCCCCGTCCGCCAGCACCACAAACAGCGCCAGGGTGGAGGCGCGTCCACGATACTCGAGGTCAACCGCCAGACTGTCGGTGACCTCGGGCATGTTTTCCACCACCCGATAAATCTCGCTCGAGCCCATCCGCACGCCGTGCCGGTTGATGGTGGCGTCGGAGCGGCCGTAGATGACGGCCGAGCCGCGATCGGTGAACTTGATCCAGTCGCCGTGATGCCACACGCCCGGGTACCGTTCGAAATAGCTCGCGCGATAGCGGCGGCCCTCAGGATCATTCCAGAAGTAGAGGGGCATGGATGGGGTCGGCCGCGTAATCACCAGCTCGCCGATCTCCCCCACCACCGGCTGCCCGGCCTCGTTGAAAGCCTGCACGCTCATTCCGAGACACCGGCGCTGCAGCTCGCCCGCGTGCACGGGAAGCGTGGGCACCCCCCCGACGAGCTTGCTGCACAGATCCGTGCCGCCGCTGGCAGAGCTCAGCCAGAGGTCGCTCTTCACGTGGTCGTAGACCCAGGCAAACTGTTCCGGCGACAGAGGCGAGCCGGTCGAGCCCACTGCCTCCAGGGACGACAGATTGAAGCGCCGGGCGGGATCGAGGCCGGTCTTTTGGGCCTGGCCCAAAAAGGCCGCGCTGGCTCCAAGCAGGCTCAGCTGATTACGCTCCGCCAGTTCAAAGAGGAAGTCAGGACGGGGATACGCCGGGTTTCCGTCGTACAACACGATGTGCGCTCCCGTCAACAGGGCACCCACGGTGGTGTTCCACATCATCCAGCCTGTGGTGGTGAACCAGAAGAAGCGGCTGTCCGGTTTCAAATTAAAATGTGCGGCCCCGTGCACGAGATGGGTGAGGGTGATACCGCCGTGGCTCTGGACGATGGGCTTGGGAAGGCCTGTGGTTCCTGATGAGTAGACCACCCAGAGAGGGTGCTGGAATCCGACCAGCTGGTGTTGAAGCGGTCCGCTGTCCCGGGTCAGCGAGCGCCAGGTGCTGATGGCGGCGGACTCACCCGGCTCGGGAAATTGATACGGCACCATGACGACGTGGCGGAGACTCGGGAGCTCGGCCCGGATCTTGTTCACCTCGTCGCGCCGGTCAAAGACCCTCCCCCCGTAGCGGTAGCCATCCACGGCGATGAGGACCGAGGGCTCGACCTGGCGGAAGCGGTCCACCACGCCGCCGGTCCCGAAGTCCGGCGAGCAGCATGACCAGACCGCGCCGAGGGAGGCTGTGGCCAAAAGCGCGACCACAGCCTCGGGGATGTTGGGGATGTAGGCCACCACGCGGTCACCCTCGCGGACGCCCAGGCGCTCGAGACCCAAGCGTGCGCGCGCCACCTGGTCCACGAGCCGGTCCCAGGTCCAGCAGACGGGTGACTCGCCTTCCGTCTCAAAAGTGAGAGCATCCCCGCCCGGCACGGCCCGGCGCAGGACAGCGTCCGCGTAGTTCATACGCACTGCCGGGAACCACTCCGCACCCGGCATCACGTCGCGCGAAAGCGCGGGTCCGGGATTGGGCCCGAGCTCGAAGTACTCCCACATGGCCGACCAGAACCCGTTGATGTCGCGCACCGACCACTCGTAGAGTGCGTCATAGTCCTTGAGCGTCAGTCCCTTGTGAGCCGCGAGCCAGCGGATCATGTGAGCCACATTGGACGTCTCCACCAGCCGGGCGGATGGCTCCCAGAGCAGCGTACCTTCGTCCATGCGAACCTCCTACGGGCCGGGATGGGAATCTACCTGCTCTACGGTAACAAATCTCGTCTCGAAGGTCGCCCGGCCTGGGGCGAAAGGAGCCGCCCGAGTGTGCGTCGAACACGATGGAACCGTCGTTCGGGTTATCTGCCGCCCGAACGGCTTACGGGTTGCCCGTAAACTTTGGAGGGATACAGGTGAAACACGACCTGGCGTTCGTCGTGATCGGTCTCGTGATTGGGTGGCGTGTGGGTCGGCACTCGCGCATCATCCCGCTCCCCATCGTGCTCGGACTCATCGGCGCCTTTGCCGGCGGCGAAATTCTCATCGCCCACCGGTACATCAGCATCCTCGGCGCCATCGTAGGCGCAGTTGTCCTGAGCTTCGTGGGCACCGCGCTTACCCGCAAGTAAGCGCGAGCCGGACC
>JBMFXK010000492.1:0-2250 GCA_049964315.1 Clostridia bacterium
CTTCGCTGAACCCGCCAGCACGCGCCGCCACGGCAACCGCTCTTCCAAAGACGGATGGACTGTGCCGGCCGGGGCGCGCCAGTGCAGCCTTGGTGAGCTGCCGGCGCCACGTCCCTGCCTGCTAGGCGGTGGTATCACTTGGGTGAGGGCGGTCTTGGTGAACACCGCCGTAGCGAAGGTCATCCCGACGCCGACGTGACCGGCGGCGATCTCAACCTTGGAGCGTCTCTCGGCGTCGTCAGTCTCCCACGAACCGAAAGCGAGCCGGCCGGCGACGAGGACCTCCCCGCCCGTAGCCAAGGACTGGGCGGCGCTCTCCGCCAACCGGCCCCACGCTATGACGTCGAAGAAACCCACCGACTCGTGGCGCTCCCCCGCGCTGTCAGTCCAGTCGCTACTGACCGCAACACAGATACTGGCGTTAGCCCTGCCGCTAGGCGTGTAACGCAGCTCGAGGTCACGGGTAAGGCAACCCGCGGCGGTGACGTTGTTCGCGGCTGTCATGACGGGTTCCGCCTTTTTGTGTTGGCTGTCTTCGGGTGGTCCTGGTGCTGACACCGCCACGGCGGGAAGGCCTAACGGCAAGAATGTTTCGACCTTGCAGACCGGCCCGGGCCACCAGGGGCCCTCGCGCCGGCCTAGGCGGCGCAGCCGTAACATCCGGCACCCCAAAAGGGAAACCCGAAGTAAGCGCAGCGGACGGCGGGTTGGACCGGGCAGGGCTGCCGCCAGGCGGCGGGTGGCAAAGTGAGCGCCCTGCCACGAGCCCGACACCAGCCGACACGAACAGGCCCCACCCATCCCCAACCGGACCGCTCCCTCATCGCCCCCACGACGCCACCGTCGACCTCGACCGTCTCGGACCGGCTATCGGAGCCCAGACCGGCTGGATGGCGGTTACAACGACAGCGCAGATCGCCGAAGAGCGAAGCAATACAAGTGCGTCTTTCCGACCCCGTGATGTGGGACTCACAAGTAGAGGGACCGCTGAGGTCACTTTCGGGAGGTTGGGCCCGTGCGGCGGCCGTTCGAACCATTCGCAAGGCTCCGCTGAGGGAGACCTGTGCGCCGGCGGCCAACCGGCGGCCGCTGTCGGACCGGGCCGTGCGTGACGTCGGCGTCGGTGCCTGGTAGCGGTGCCTGGTAGCGGTGCAGGACTGTGACGATGCACGAGGGCGCGTGGAGGTTTTCCGCAGAGGGTCGCTCGGGCGAGGCCTACAATCTTCTTAGGACGGGACGTGGGTCGCGGAGGATGAGGCTGCCGACAGCACGCTTCGCGCCGGGCACGCCGAACTTATAGTGACTTATAGTTGGCCTGTGAACAGGGACGATGAGCGTCTGCTGTGGATAGAGCGGGCCACTTATAGTGACTTCTAGTACCGCAGGCCCGTACCATCCGGGCTTCGGGGTGGACCCGCCGGTGCTGGCCGGACGAGACGGCCAGCTGGCCGCCGTCCTCGACGCCCTTCGGGCCGGGCCGCAAGCCCCCGGCTTCTGCCAGGCCATCCTCGGCGATCGAGGAATCGGCAAGACCGTTCTCCTCAACGAGATCGAGCGCCGAGTGTCCGCCGACCTCGGCTGGCCCGTGCTCAGCCATCAGGCCACTCCCGACGGTGATCTGGTCGGATCACTCGTTGACAAGCTGCCCGACGCCGCCACCCGGGCATGGAGTCGAACCGGCAGGTTCCTGCGTGACCTTGACAAGGAGCTCATCGTCACCGCCAACCTCGGGGTGGTACGCGCCAATGCCAAGCTGTCCGCATCCCGCGCCGCCCGGGCGATCCCCGCTGACCGCTTGGAACGCCTGTTGCGCACGGCCGGAGAGTTCGCCCGCTCACGCCGTAGTGGGCTTCTCATCACCGTCGACGAGGCACACGTGGTGTCCCGTCTCCCCGACCTCGCCGCGTTGGCCGCGGCCATGCAAACCGTGGTGCGCCGCTCCCGGCTGCCCGTCGCGGTCATCCTTGCCGGCCTACCGGAGCTTCGCGGACGCTTCCACGGTGTAGGAACTTTCTTGGAGCGGATCGACACCCTCGATGTCGGCTACCTCAGCCCTGATGCCACCCGCTACGCGCTCATCCAACCCGCCGCCGACGTCGGGGTGGCATTCGACGTCGACGCCCTCGATCTCCTCGTCGCCGCCTCTGGCGGCTACCCGTATCTGGTGCAGGTCCTCGGCTACGAAACGTGGGCCGCGGCCAGCGGCGCAACCCGGATCATCCTGGAGCACGCTCAAGCGGGTGTGGTAGC